>JAGPGI010000218.1 GCA_018056045.1 Paracoccus sp. (in: a-proteobacteria) | reverse complement strand
CGCCCTCGTCCAGCACCTGCACGTCATAGCCGGGCATGGGGACCGAGGGGCTGCCCAGCTTGGTCGGCATCACCTCGATCCCGATCGGGTTCGCGGCGATGGCCCAGCCGGTTTCGGTCTGCCACCAATGGTCCACCACCGGCACGCCCAGCTGTTCCTGCGCCCATTTCACCGTGTCCGGGTCGGCGCGTTCGCCAGCCAGGAACAGCGCCTGCAGGTCGTGCAGCTTGTAGCGGCGGATCCATTCGCCGGTCGGATCCTCGCGGCGGATGGCGCGCAGGGCAGTGGGGGCGGTGAAAAAGCTCTTGATGCGGTGGTTCTGGATGATGCGCCAGAAGACGCCGGGATGAGGGGTGCCGACGGGCTTGCCCTCAAAGACCACGGTGGTCGCGCCAGCGATCAGCGGACCATAGCAGATATAGCTGTGGCCCACGACCCAGCCCACGTCCGACGCCGCCCAGAAGCGGTCGCCGGGGCCGATATTATAGACATTGGTCATCGACCATTGCAGCGCGACCAGATGGCCGGCGGTGTGGCGCACCACGCCCTTGGGCTGGCCGGTGGTGCCCGAGGTGTAAAGGATATAGGCGGGATGGTTGCCCTCGACCGGGACGCATTCGGCCGGCTCGACCCCGTATTGAAAGCCGTGCCAGCTGACATCGCGGCCCTCGATCAGCTTGGCGACCTCTTGCTCGCGCTGGAAGATGACGCAGAACTCGGGCTTGTGGCTGGCCATGTCGATGGCCGCGTCCAGCAGCGGCTTGTAATGGACGACGCGATTGGGCTCCAACCCGCAGGAGGCGGCGATGAACGCCTTGGGTTGGCAATCGTCGATGCGCACCGCCAGTTCGCTGGCGGCAAAGCCGCCGAACACGACCGAATGGATGGCGCCAAGGCGGGCGCAGGCCAGCATCGCCTCGAGCGCCTCGGGGATCATCGGCATGTAGATGATGACGCGGTCGCCCTTCTCAACCCCCTTGGCGCGCAGCGCCCCCGCCAGCGAGGCCACGCGGTCCTGCAATTGCCGATAGGTGATGCCCTTGGTCGACAGCGTGATCGGGCTTTCATGCATGATGGCGATCTGGTCGCCCCGCCCGGCCAGCACATGGCGGTCCACCGCGTTCCAGCAGGTGTTCACCATCCCGTCCGAGAACCATTCATAGATCGGCGGATTTTCCGCAAACAGCGCCCGCGTGGGCTTTTGCTGCCAGTCGATCGCCTCAGCGGCCTGCATCCAGAAGCCTTCGGGATCGGCTTGCCAGGCGGCATAGGTGTCGCGATATCCCATCAGATCACTCCTCCCCGAGCTGTTGACGAGAGTTAGGCGCGCCCCAAGCCTTCGTGCAAGCATGTTAACGCCCAATATCGGCAGGGCAGAGCGATATTTTGCATAATTTCGCCAAGAGGGGTAAGGTTAGTTTGCAAAACGGAAATTTCTTTGCTGGGGACAGGAAAACGCGCGCCAGTTTGCAAACTGGCGCGCGTTTCATGGCCTTGGCGGGGCGAATCGGCCCCTGACTTGTCATGCCCGACTATTTGTAATGACCGACCGGGGTGCCGGCGATCACGCTCATGTTCAGCAGGCCGCGCGTGGTGATCGAGGGGGTGACGATATGGGCGCGGTTGCCCATGCCCATCAGGATCGGCCCGACCTCAAGCCCGTTGGCCTTGAGCTTGAGCGCGTTCCGGACCCCCGAGGCCGAATCCGTCCCCGAGAAGATCAGCGTATTCGCCGCGCCCTCAAGGCGCGAACCGGGGAAGATCCGCTCGCGGATGGTCGGGTCCAGCGCCGAGTCGACATGCATTTCGCCATCAAAGACGAAATCCACCTCGCGCGCATGCAGGATGTCCATGGCGGCGCGCATGTTGCGGCCGGATTCGGTGTTCTGGTTGCCGAATTGCGAATGGCTGCACAGCGCCACCTTGGGCGTCACGCCAAAGCGGCGGACATGGCGGGCGGCGCCGATGGCGGCATCGGCCAGCTGCTCGGCGGTGGGGGCGTGATGGACCTGGGTGTCGGTGATGAACAGCGGCCCGTCCTCGAGGATCATCAGGGACAGCGCTGCGATGGGGCGCAGCCCGTCGCGGGCAAGGATCTGGCTGACATAATTCAGGTGCCAGCTATACTGGCCGAAGGTGCCGCAGATCAGGCTGTCGGCCTCGTCGCGATGGACCATGATCGCGCCGATGGCGGTGGTGTTGGTGCGCATGATGGCGCGGGCGATGTCGGGGGTGACGCCCTGACGGGCCATCAGATTGTGATAGGTTTCCCAGTAATCGCGATAGCGCGGATCGTTTTCGGGGTTCACGATCTCGAAGTCGCGACCGGGGCGGATCGGCAGGCCGGCGCGCTCGGCGCGGCGTTCGATGACGTCGGGGCGGCCGATCAGGATCGGCGCATCGGTGGTTTCCTCGATCATGGCGTTGGCGGCGCGCAACACGCGCTCGTCCTCGCCCTCGGCAAAGACGATGCGGCGCTTGGCGGTGGCGGCGGCCTCGAAGACCGGGCGCATGATCATCGCCGAGCGGAAGACCGAGCCGTCAAGCTTGCGCTTGTAGGCGATGATGTCGGCCAAGGGGCGGGTGGCCACGCCGGTTTCCATCGCGGCCTTTGCCACAGCGGTCGAGACGACCCCGATCAGCCGCGGATCGAAGGGTTTCGGGATCAGGTAGTCGGGGCCAAAGCTCAGCGTCTCGCCGCGGTAAGCCATGGCGGCCTCGGCGCTGGTGGTGGCGCGGGCCAGGGCGGCAATGCCCTCGATGCAGGCCAGCTCCATCTCGTCATTGATGGTGGTCGCACCCACGTCCAGCGCGCCCCGGAAGATGAAGGGGAAGCACAGGACGTTGTTGACCTGATTGGGATAGTCGCTGCGGCCGGTGGCGATGATCGCGTCGGGGGCAACCGCGCGCACCTCTTCGGGCAGGATCTCGGGCGTGGGGTTGGCAAGCGCAAAGACGATCGGGCGCGGGGCCATCTTTTCGACCATCGCCGCTTTCAGGACGCCCGGACCGCTGAGGCCCAGGAACAGGTCGGCGCCCTCGATCACCTGATCCAGCGTGCGCAGGTCGGATGCTTGGGCGTATTCGGCCTTTTGCGGGGTCATTTCCTCGGTCCGGCCCTGATAGACCAGACCGGCAATGTCGCAAAGCCAGACGTTTTCGCGCCGGACGCCCAGTTTCAGCAGCATGTTCAGGCAGGCGATGCCGGCAGCACCCCCGCCGGTCGAGACGACCTTGATATCCTCGAAGTTCTTTTTCGCGACATGCAGGGCGTTGGTCGCGGCGGCGCCCACCACGATGGCGGTGCCGTGCTGGTCGTCGTGAAAGACCGGAATGTTCATCCGCTCGCGGCACAGCTTTTCGACGATGAAGCATTCCGGCGCCTTGATGTCCTCAAGGTTGATGGCGCCAAAGCTGGGTTCCAGCGCGGTGACGATATCGGCCAGCTTTTCGGGATTGGCCTCGTTCACCTCGATGTCGAAACAGTCGATATTGGCGAATTTCTTGAAGAGCACCGCCTTGCCCTCCATCACCGGTTTTGAGGCGAGGGCACCGATATTGCCCAGCCCCAGCACGGCGGTGCCGTTCGAGACCACGGCGACCAGATTGCCGCGCGCGGTATAGCGGGCGGCGGCGGCGGGATCGGCCTTGATCTCAAGGCAGGCTTCGGCCACGCCGGGGGAATAGGCGCGGGCCAGATCGCGGCCATTGGCAAGGGGCTTGGTGGCGCGCACCTCAAGCTTACCCGGACGCGGGAATTCGTGATAATCAAGCGCTTCCTGTCTGGCGCTGTCCTGCCGGCGTTCTTCCATGCCTGCCTCTCCTTCAATCCGATGGTTCAGCGTTAAACTAGTTTTCTGACGGAGAACAGAGGGCTGGCCGCAAGGGTGCGGAACCGCGCCGCGAAATGGCGGTATTCACGTCAGGGTCGCGCCAGACTTGCATCGGCAGTTGGCCGGGAGCAAAGTCGGCAGCAACGGAAAAGGGCAGGGGAAAGACGGGGCCATGACGCTTTTGAACGCGGCGCGCGACGTGCGGGAACGGGCCTATGCGCCCTATTCGAAATTCAAGGTCGGCGCGGCGGTGCGCGGTGCCTCGGGCCAGATCTATGCCGGCTGCAATGTCGAAAACGTCGCCTATCCCGAGGGCACCTGCGCCGAGGCCGGCGCCATCGCCCTGATGGTCGCCTCGGGCGAGACCGAGCTGGTCGAGGTCGCGGTCATTGCCGACAGCCCCAGCCCGGTGCCGCCCTGCGGCGGCTGCCGCCAGAAGCTGGCCGAATTCGGTCGCGGCGACACCCCGGTGCTGCTAGCGACCGTCGGCGGTGCGACGCTGGCCACCACCGTGGGTGAGCTGTTGCCGGGGCGCTTTGACATCTCGCATATGTCGGGCACCGAATGAAGCCAGCCGATCCGCGTCCCATTATTGCGGGGGTCCGCGACGGGCGCGGGCTGGACGGGGCCGGCGCGGGCCTGATCGCGCGCGGACTGGCGGACGGATCCGTCAGCGATGCGCAGGCCGGGGCCTTTGCCATGGCGGTGCTGACGCGCGGGCTGGACGCGGCGGGGCGGGTGGCGCTGACCCGCGCCATGCGCGACAGCGGCAAGGTGATGCGCTGGAACCTGCCGGGGCCGGTGGTGGACAAGCATTCGACCGGCGGTATCGGCGATACGGTCAGCCTGATCCTGGCGCCGCTGGTCGCGGCCTGCGGCGGATATGTGCCGATGATCTCGGGGCGGGGTCTGGGCCATACCGGCGGCACGCTGGACAAGCTTGAGGCGATCCCTGGGTTCCGCACCACGCTGCCCGAGGAGGAGTTCCGCCGCATCGTCGCGGATCAGGGCTGCGCCATCATCGCCGCCGGGCGGGACCTCGCGCCCGCCGATGCGCGGCTTTACGCGATCCGGGATGAAAGCGCGACAGTGGGCTCGATCGATCTGATCACCGCCTCGATCCTGTCGAAAAAGCTGGCGGCGGGGCTGGATGCGCTGGTTCTGGACGTCAAGCAGGGCAGCGGCGCGTTCCTGCACAGCATGGATGCCGCGCAGGTTCTGGCCCACGCGCTGGTTTCGACTGCCGAGGGGGCGGGCTGCCGGACCCGCGCCTATGTCACTGACATGGACCAGCCGCTGGCCCGCGCCGCCGGCAATGCGCTGGAGCTGCGCGCGGCGATTGCCGTGCTGAAGGGCGAGGGGGGCGCGTTGCGCGATCTGTCGCTGGCGCTGTCCTCGGCCTGTTTGCGGCTGGCCGGGCTGGCGGACGGGGCGGCGCAGGCGCTGGCCTCGGGCCTTGCGGCCGAGCGCTTCGCCCGCATGGTCGTGGCGCAGGGCGGGCCTGCCGAC
>JAGPGI010000217.1 GCA_018056045.1 Paracoccus sp. (in: a-proteobacteria) | reverse complement strand
GTCCAGACCTGCCCTCGCTATGGTCTCTCAGCGCCGGTGGCCGCCGAGGCCGACGACCAGGCCGAAGCCGCGATGACCACGGTGACCTTCATCGACCTTACTTCGGCCCAGACCTAACTCCGGCCCAGAAAGAGGCTTTCGCGGCCTAGGTCGCGCTGATCGCCGATCTGGTGCGCGAAAAGGCCGGTGCGGATCTGGTGAACCGCCTGTTGGCCGCGACCGGAAAATAACCGACGACCCGGCCCCGGCAACAACTGCCGGGGCCTTTCATTTCCCCGATGCCGGACACGCGCCCCGCGACCGCGCTGCACATGTTGAGCCGTCCGGCCTGAACATCATCATGAGGCTATGACCTCGAAAAGGACCATGACCCCGGCGAGAACTGAAAACAGGCTTGACCAAACCATGCAATCAAAGGGCCGATTGACAATTTGAAGCTGGGCGAGGGGGATGCGCGGGTGAAGCTGCCGCTTCATGTGGTCTGGCCGCGCGACGTGCGTGATCCTGCACGGGATGTGGCCCTGGAAATCCTGCTGTCGATTGCCGACCGCTTCGCCGCATCGGCCTGAACGTGCAATGTCGTGTTGCCCGTGCCGGCAGTGCCGGTTCGTGGCTGGCGAATGGATTTTGCGGTCCTGAATCCACGAGGATAGCGGTTCCATGATGATGGGTCACCCGCCGTTATTCCGCCGGTATGTCTCGCCGCGCTTGTTTCCGCAGTATTTCAGGACGTATCGGTTTTTACCGACACCGTGCTGAACGACATTCGCATGGCTCGTCCGGTCGCGACGGAGGCGGATGTCATCGGCGCCGCGCAGATGGCCGGATGCGACGGGTTCATCCGCGCCCTGCCTTCATCGTTACATGAATGGGACACTGCCCTGCGGGGCCTGCAGGCTCGCTGTCCCGCATGCGCCCGTCGGGTGATTTGCATGGCGGCTCCGGTGGTGGGATCATTGGTATGACCAATTTGGTCACAAACAGCTTTGTCGTCCTGACGTGGTAAAAAATACTTGACTGATCCTTCGCCCGTGCCATCCTGAAATCGGAAGCTGGGATATTTGGTCAGACCAATTTGGCGCGCTTCAAACGGCGACAACGGGGAGGTTGAGCGCATGACTTCGACTGTAATTGAAGCCGTCCCGGTATGCAGGACCAGTTTCCTTGCCATGGCCGGTTGATCCATCTCATCCGAATTACAATGCGGCGCTGACCGAAATCGTCCCCGATGCGGTGCGCGATTCCCCGGCGTTTTCCTGATAACAAACCATCCTCGGTCGCACCGGCCGCAAGCACGGCGTCGATCCGAAATAATCAGCGGAGGCTTTCGAACATGGAAGTTTGGGCACAGAATTACGATCCGGCGGGAAACATATGGCTATCCAGCCTTGTGGCCCTGATCCCGATAGCCTTCTTTTTTCTGGCCCTGGCCGTCTTTCGCTTGAAAGGCTATGTCGCCGGAACGATCACGGTGATCCTGGCGCTGCTGGTGGCGGTGCTGTTTTACGGCATGCCGGTGGACATGGCGCTTGCCTCGGCCGTCTATGGTTTTTTCTACGGGCTGTGGCCGATCGCCTGGATCATCGTGGGTGCGGTGTTCCTGTATAAGATTTCGGTCAAGACCGGCCAGTTCGACATCATCCGTTCCTCGATCCTGTCAGTGACCGAGGACCAGCGTCTGCAGATGATCCTGGTGGGCTTCGCCTTCGGCGCCTTTCTCGAGGGCGCGGCGGGCTTTGGCGCCCCGGTCGCGATCACGGCGGCGCTGCTGGTCGGGCTGGGCTTCAAGCCGCTTTATGCCGCCGGTCTGTGCCTGATCGCCAATACCGCCCCGGTGGCCTTCGGTGCCATGGGGATCCCGATCATCGTGGCCGGGCAGGTGACCGGGCTGGACCCGTTCGAGATCGGCCAGATGGCCGGTCGGCAACTGCCCTTCCTGACCATCATCGTGCTGTTCTGGGTCATGGCGATCATGGACGGCTGGCGCGGCATCAAAGAGACCTGGCCTGCGGTCATCGTCGGCGGCGGTTCCTTTGCCATCGCGCAATTCCTGACCTCGAACTTCGTCGGCCCGGAACTGCCCGACATCACGTCGGCCATCGCCTCGCTGGTCTGCTTGACGCTGTTCCTGCGGGTCTGGAAGCCCAAGCATATCTTTCGCTTCGCGCTTGATGCCGACGAGGCGGCCAGGGTCGCCGGCAGCCAGGAGCCCGGCATCCATCGCAGCTATACCGCCGGCCAGATCGCCAGGGCGTGGTCGCCCTTTCTGATCCTGACCGTCATGGTGACGATCTGGAGCATCGCGCCCTTCAAGAAGCTGTTCGCCGCCGATGGCGCGCTGGCAAGCTGGGTCATCAAGATCGAGGTGCCCTTGCTGCACAAGCTGATCGAGAAGGTCCAGCCGATCGTGGCAGAGCCCACGCCCTACGACGCCGTCTATCAGTTCAACTGGTTCTCGGCCGTCGGCACGGCGATCCTCATCGCGGCGATCATCACGGTCATCTATCTGCGGATGCGCCCGGCCGACGCGGTCAAGACCTTTGGCGAGACGCTGAACGAGCTGAAAATCCCGATCTATGCCATCGGCATGGTGCTGGGCTTTGCCTTCGTGGCGAACTATTCGGGCCTGTCGTCCACGCTGGCGCTGGCACTGTCCCATACCGGCAGCGCGTTCACCTTTTTCTCGCCGTTCCTGGGCTGGCTGGGCGTGTTCCTGACCGGATCGGACACTTCGTCCAACGCCTTGTTCGGCGCGCTTCAGGCAACCACCGCGAAGCAGATCGGCGTGCATGAGGTGCTGCTGGTGGCCGCCAACACCACCGGCGGCGTGACGGGCAAGATGATCTCACCGCAATCCATCGCCATCGCCTGCGCGGCGGTGGGGCTGGCGGGCCGCGAATCGGACCTGTTCCGCTTTACGCTGAAACACAGCCTGGCCTTCTGCGCCATGATCGGCATCATCACCACCGTGCAGGCCTATTGGCTGACATGGATGATCCCGTGACCTGAACCACGGATCCGGCGGCCCGCAGCGGTCGCCGGGCCATCGCCTTGCCGCCCCGATAATGACGAGCCATCGACATGCCTTCCTCTCGCCTGCCGGACCAGATCGCAACAAGGATCGAAGAACTCATCGTCTCGCGTCGGCTGACGGCGGGCGACCGCCTGCCCGCCGAACGCAAGCTGGCCGAGGAATTGCAGGTCTCGCGTTCGTCGCTGCGCGAGGGCATCCAGCGACTGGCAAGCCGCGGCCTGCTGGTCAGCCGGGTCGGCGGCGGCACCTATGTCGCCGATCTTTCGCCCGTCTGGTCGCGCGAGGCGATCTACAATCCGCTTGAAACGCTGGTCAAGGGCGACCCGGAATATCGCTTCGACGTGCTGGAGATCCGTCATGCGCTGGATGGCACCGCGGCATGGCATGCCGCCATCCGCGCCACCCCGGAAGACCGCGACCGGCTGCGCGAAAGCTATGAACACACGGTGGCCCTGCATGGACACGAGGACCCGATGGAAGAGGCGCGCGCAGACGCCTCGTTCCACCTGGCCATCGCCGAAGCCTCGCATAATCTGGTGCTGGCGCAGGTCACGCGGGCGCTGTTCGACCTGCTGCAGGTCAGCATCTCGCGCAATCTGGAAAAGCTTTATACCCTGCCCAAGGTCTATGAGCCGCTGTCCGCCCAGCACGGCGAACTGACCGAGGCCATCTGCGCGGGCCAGCCGGACCGCGCCCGCGAAGCCGCCTATGTGCATATCAATTTCGTGCATGCCTCCCTGAAATCCATAGACGAGGACATCGCCCGCAAGGCGCGTTCGGCCCGTCTGTCTGCTGAAAAGACCCATATGCCATGATCATTTCTGCCCCGACCGACTATCGCGAAGCCGCCCGGCGCCGCCTGCCGCCGTTCCTGTTCCATTACATCGACGGCGGCGCCTATGCCGAACACACGCTGCGCCGCAACGTGTCCGATCTGGCCGATGTCGCGCTGCGCCAGCGGATCCTGCGCAACATGTCCGATCTGACGATCGGCACCGAGCTGTGGGGCGAAAAGCTGGACCTGCCGCTGGTGCTGGCCCCGGTCGGCCTGACCGGCATGTATGCGCGCCGGGGCGAGGTTCAGGCCGCCCGCGCCGCCGAGAAAAAGGGCATCCCGCTGACGCTTTCGACCGTGTCGGTCTGCCCCATCGAGGAAGTCGCCCCGGCCGTCCAGCGCCCGATCTGGTTCCAGCTTTACGTTCTGCGCGACCGCGGTTTCATGAAAAACGCATTGGAGCGCGCGCAGGCGGCGGGGGTCAGGAATCTGGTCTTTACCGTGGACATGCCGGTGCCCGGCGCGCGCTATCGCGACGCCCATTCCGGGATGAGCGGCCCTAATGCCGAGATCCGCCGCCTGTTCCAGGCCGCGACGCATCCCCGATGGGCCTGGGACGTGGGCCTGATGGGCCGCCCGCACGATCTGGGCAATGTCTCGCGCTATCTGGGCAAGGCCACCGGGCTGAAGGACTATATCGGCTGGCTGGGGGAAAATTTCGATCCCTCGATCTCATGGGCCGATCTGGAATGGATCCGCGATTTCTGGAAGGGCCCGATGATCATCAAGGGCATCCTGGACCCGCAGGACGCCCGCGACGCGGTCAGTTTCGGTGCCGACGGCATTGTCGTCAGCAACCATGGCGGGCGGCAGCTTGACGGCGTGCTGTCCTCGGTCCGGGCGCTGCCGGCCATCGCCGATGCGGTCAAGGGCCAGATGAAGGTGCTGGTGGACAGCGGCGTGCGGACCGGTCTTGACGTGGTGCGGATGATCGCGCTTGGCGCGGATGCGGTGATGATCGGGCGGGCCTATATCTATGCGCTTGCGACGGACGGTCAGGCCGGAGTCGAAAACCTTCTGGACCTGTTCGCCAAAGAGCTGCGCGTGGCGATGACGCTGTGCGGCGCGAAATCGCTGTCCGAACTGACGCGCGAGTCGCTGGCGATGGATGGCCACGCGCTTGCTTTGGCCGCAGAGGCCGGATGACCGGTGCTGTCGAACGGTGCCGCTGCGGGCGGCGCGTCGCAGCGAATGACGGGCGGTTTGCCTATCAAGGGGGGAAAGGCAATGAGTGATCTGGGATCGGACATCGACCCGATTGAATCGCGCGAATGGCAGGATGCCATCGCCGACGTGATCGAACGCGACGGGGCGGGGCGGGCGCATTACCTGCTGGACCGGGCGGTGCAGCAGGCGCGCGCGGCTGGCGCGACCCTGCCGTTTTCGGCGACGACGCCCTACCAGAACACCATCCCCGTGGACGATCAGCACGAGTTCCCGGGCGATCTGGAGATGGAATGGCGCATCCGCACCA
>JAGPGI010000216.1 GCA_018056045.1 Paracoccus sp. (in: a-proteobacteria) | reverse complement strand
GGCCAGGATGCATGCGGCAAGTGCTAGGGCGCCAAGCCGGGGGACGCCAGGCCGGGGAAAGTCAGTCGAGATCATCGTTTTCCGTCGTCGTGCCCTCGGCGGGCGTGGCGGCCGGCGCCGGGGTGGCGGCGGCTGCGGGCGTCTCGGTCGGGGTGGCGGGATCGGCCGGGGCGGTATCGGTGGGCGCAGGCGTCGCCGGGGCCGCGCCCAGATCCAGTTCGACCGGCATGCGCATTTCCTGGGGGTCCGAGCTCATGTCGCCGAAATAGGCGTAACCGGCCAGACCCGCCAGAATCAGGATGACCAGAATGACCACCACCTTAAGAAGTCGCATGAAATGCCCTTTCAGCCTCGAATTCGGTCTTAATGCCGGTCTTTCGCCGGCTGATGCGGAATATATATGGCATTTCCCGAAAGATCACGCCATCAGTCACTCCGTTTTCGGATTGCGGGATTTGAGCGGGTGATGCGGCGAAACATCGTGATGATCGGGATGATGGGGGCGGGGAAAACCGCGATCGGCGGCGAACTGGCCCGCCGCCTGCACCGTCCCTTCGCGGATACCGATGCCGAGATCGAGCGCGCGGCGGCCATGTCCATTCCCGAAATCTTTGCCCGCGATGGCGAGGAATTCTTTCGCGCCCGCGAATCAGAGGTTCTGGGGCGGGTGCTGGCGACGGGCAACAGCGTCGTCTCGACCGGGGGCGGTGCCTGGCTGCGTCCCGAGAACCGCGCGCGGATCGGTGAAAGTGGCGTCTCGGTCTGGCTGGATTGCGATCTGGAAACGCTGTGGCACCGTGTCCGCCAGCGCCCGACGCGACCGCTTCTGCAGACCGCCGACCCGCGCGGCACGCTGGAGCGCCTGCTGGCCGAGCGCAGGCCGGCCTATGAGCTGGCCGATATCCGCGTCTTCGCCCGGCGCGGCGACAGTATTGAGCAGACGACGAATCGCGTGATCGCGGCCATCGAGGCCCATGATCCCGCCATCCTGGAGGCAGAATGAGCATCGAGACCGTTCATGTGGATCTGGGCGCGCGTTCCTATGACGTGCGGATCGGGCAAGGTTTGCTGGCCCGCGCCGGCAAGGAAATCACCGCGCTGGCAGGCCCGCGCCGCGTCGCCATCCTGACCGACGAAACGGTTGCCGCGCTGCATCTGCCCGCCCTGCGCGAGGCGCTGGCCGCCGAGGGGATCGAGGCCACGGCGCTGGCCCTGCCGGCGGGCGAGGCGACCAAGAACTGGACCGCCCTTGGCGAGGCGACCGAATGGCTGCTGGCGCAAAAGATCGAGCGAAAGGATCTGGTCATCGCGCTTGGCGGCGGCGTCATCGGCGATCTGGCGGGGTTTGCCGCCGCGATCCTGCGCCGTGGCGTGCGTTTCGTGCAGATCCCGACCTCGCTTCTGGCGCAGGTGGACAGCTCGGTTGGCGGCAAGACCGGCATCAACAGCCCGCAGGGCAAGAACCTGATCGGCGCCTTTCACCAGCCGTCGCTGGTTCTGGCCGATATCGACGTGCTGAATACGCTCACCCCCCGCGATTTCCGCGCCGGTTATGGCGAGGTGGCGAAATACGGGCTGCTGGGCGACGAAGGCTTTTTCGAATGGCTTGAGGGGAATGCAACCGGGCTTGCCTCGGATGCCGCGCTGCGCCAGCACGCCGTGCGCCATTCTGTGCAGATGAAGGCCGATATCGTCCAGCGCGACGAAACCGAACAGGGCGACCGCGCGCTTTTGAACCTTGGGCATACTTTCGGCCATGCGCTGGAATCGGCGACCGGCTATTCCGACCGGCTGCTGCATGGCGAAGGGGTGGCGATCGGCTGTGCGCTGGCGTTTGAACTGTCGGCGAAGATGGGACTGTGCAGCCAGGAGGCGCCCTCGCGCGTCGCCGCGCATTTCGCCGCCATGGGCCTGCCGTCGCGCATCCGTGACATTCCCGGCGATCTGCCGGACGATGAGGCGCTGATCGCGCTGATGGGACAGGACAAGAAGGTGCAGGACGGCAAGCTGCGCTTTATCCTCGCGCGTGGCATCGGCCGCGCCTTCGTCACCGATGCGGTCGATCCGGCGGTGCTGCGGCAGGTGCTGGCGCAGTCGCGCTAGCTTCGTCCGGCTGCGGCATGACGGGCGCGCGCAGCATCGGCGGCACGATCTCGTCATGGCCCAGTTTCGCGTCGCGGTCGCGGCGCAGAGCCGCGCGACCCAGCATCAGCAGCGTGATCGGCGAGGTGATCATGATGAAAGTGCCGATCATCAGCTCATGCACGATCCAGCGCCCCTCGAGCAGCGAAAACATCAGCATCGAGGCCAGAATGATCAGCCCGGTGCCGCCGCTATAGCCCAGCGTCGGTGCGTGCAGGCGCTGGTAATAGCCTTTCAGCCGCACGATCCCGAGCCCGCCCAGCAGCGTCATTGTCGCGCCGATCATGACGAAAATCGCAATGAGGATGGCAGCCCAGGGCGGCAGGGTTTCCAGATGTCTCATTCGATCACCTCGCCGCGCATCAGGAACTTGGCGGCGCTGACCGTGGTTACAAAGCCAAGGACGGCGATGACCAGCGCGCCCTCGAAAAAGAAGACGTTGCCATTGCCCATGCCGATGAGCAGAAACAACAGCATGGCGTTGATATACATCGTATCCAGCCCCAGCACGCGGTCCTGCGCGCGCGGGCCGCGCAGCATCCGCCAGCAGGCCAGCGCCAGCGCGAGGATCAGGGCGATCTGGGCATAGGCCAGCGCGAAGCGAAGGATATCGGCGCTCATTCGAAAATCTCCATCAGCAGGGTCTCGTAACGGTCGCGGATCAGGCTTTGCCAGTCGGCATCGCTGCGCAGGTCAAGGACATGCAGCAAAAGCCGGCCGTCGTGATGTTCGTATTCCAGCCATGCCGTGCCGGGCGTGCCGTTCAGGATGATCGCCAGGACGGCGATGGCGTTGGGGTCGCGCAGCCGCAGGTGCAGCTCGATAAAGCCGGAGTGATAGCTGGGATGGTCCGGCCCCAAGGTCAGGATGCGCGCCACCGCGATATTCGAGCGGATGATATCCATGAGCACGATCCCGGCCAGTTGCGGGATCGCCGACCAGCGCCGGAAATGCGGGCGCGGCGGATGCAGGTAATTGACCGCCCAGCCCGCCACCAGCGAGATCAGCGTGCCCAGCAGCAGGTGCCCCAGCGAAAACGCGGTCAGGCACAGCCACATCAGCACCAGCGCGGCGGACAGGACGGGATGGGGGATCACGCGGCCGATCATGGATCCACCTCGACCTCGATGCCCGGCTGTTCGGGGGCAAGGTTCACCACGGGCGCGGCACGCACGTCCTGCGCGTTTTTCAGGACCGCGTCGCGATAGGTGGCGGGCTTCAGCAGGGCGACGGCGGTGGCGCGGGTATAGCTGAGCAGCGCGTCCGCCCGCAGCGTCTGCAGCGCGATCATCGCCAGCAGGATCACCACCGGCACCACCTCAAGCGCAAGGATGCGCGGGGTCGGGCCTGCCTCGGCCCAGAAGCGGCGGATGCCGAAGCGCATCAGCGCGATCAGCGCGCCAAGCCCCGACAGGATCAGCAGCGCGGCATAGACCCACAGGATCGCGGGCAACGCGCCGGTATGGGAGAGGTTGTCCTCGACCGCGCCGCGCAGGATGGCGAATTTGCCGATAAAGCCCGGCAGCGGCGGCAGACCGGCCAGCATGGCCGCAACGAGGCCGAAACAGACCGCCATGGTCAGCCAGCTGACGGTGCGGGTGCTGGCCGGGGTCTCGACATCCTCGACCGTGTCGAGGCCCATCGGCGCCCAGCTTTCGCTGAGCGGGTCGACCTCGGTCTCGGGCGTCTGCGCGGTATCACTGCCCTGATCGCCCCGGCTGACCGGCTCGGCGATCAGGAAAAAGGCCGAGATCGCGGCCGTCGAGCCGATCATGTAGTAAAGCGCGCCGCCCAGCATCATCGGCCCGCCACCAGCCTGCGCAAAGCCGATGGCCGCCAGCACCGTGCCCGAGGAAATGATCGCCAGATACCCGCCCTTGCGGGCCAGCTCCGGCGTGCCCAGAATGCCGATCATGCCGAAAGCCATGGTCAGGACGCCCGCGATCATCAGCGCCGGTGCGCCGAACCCGGCCGAGGGTCCGGCATCGGGGCCCAGCACCAGCAGTGACAGGCGCAAGATCACATAGATGCCGACCTTGGTCATGATCGCCATGATCGCCGCTGCCGGGGGCGAGGCCGCCGCATAGGTCGGCGGCAGCCAGAAGCACAGGGGCCAGACCGCCGCCTTGATCAGGAAGGCCAGCCCCAGAAACCCGGCCGCGGCGTGAAACAACAGCCGGTCAGTCCCATCAAGCCAGTAGAGCGCCCGCCCGATATCGGCCATGTTCAGCGTGCCGGTGGTGCCATAGATCAGTGCGACCCCGATCAGGAACAGCAGCGAGGCGGCAAGGTTGATGGCGATGTAATGCAGCCCCGCCTTGATCCGTTCCGGCCCCGAGCCATGCAGCATGAGCCCGTATGAGGCCGCCAGCATCACCTCGAAAAACACGAACAGGTTGAACAGGTCCCCGGTCAGAAAGGCGCCGTTGACGCCCGCCAGCAGGAACTGGAACATGCTGTGATAATGCTGGCCCTTGCCGTGCCAGCCGGCGGCGGCATAGATCAGCGACGGGCCAGCGAGCAGCGCGGTCAGCATCACCATCATCACCGACAGCCGGTCCAGCACCAGCACGATGCCGATGGGCACCGGCCAGTTCCCCAAGGGATAAAGCCCGACCACGGTGCCGCCCTGTTCGGTCACCGATTTCACATCCGCTACCAGCTCAAGCGAGGCGATGAAGGTTAGCGCCACTGCCGCCAGCCCCATCGTCAGCTTGGTCTGGCGGTTCTGGTCGTTGTAAAACAGCATGATTGCGCCGGCGACCAGCGGGATCAGGATCGGGGCGATGATCAGGTGATCGGGGCTCAGCGCGTCATTCATCGCGGTTGCGCTCCTTTCCGTCGACGTGATCGGTGCCGGTGGCGCCGCGCGCCGCGATCATGACGACCAGAAACAGCGCCGTGGTGGCAAAGCTGATGACGATGGCGGTCAGGACCAGCGATTGCGGCAGCGGATCGGCATAGGCCGTCGGATCGACAAAGCCGCCCTTGGGCATGATCGGCGCGGCTCCGATATAAAGCCGGCCCATGGCAAAGATGAACAGGTTGACGCCATAAGCCAGCAGGCACAGCCCGACGATGACCTGATAGGACCGTGGGCGCAGCATCAGCCAGACGCCTGATCCGACCAGCACGCCAATGGCGAGGGCAAGGATGATCTCCATCAGTTGGCCTCCTTGCCGGCGGGACGACGCGGGCGCGGTGCCACGC
>JAGPGI010000215.1 GCA_018056045.1 Paracoccus sp. (in: a-proteobacteria) | reverse complement strand
CTGCTGCCCTTCCCGGCGATCAACGTCAATGACAGCGTCACCAAGTCGAAATTCGACAACAAATACGGCTGCAAGGAATCGCTGGTGGACGGCATCCGCCGCGCCACCGACGTGATGATGGCCGGCAAGGTCGCGGTGGTCTGCGGCTACGGCGACGTGGGCAAGGGCTCGGCCGCCAGCCTGCGCGGCGCCGGCGCCCGCGTGAAAGTCACCGAGGTCGATCCGATCTGCGCGCTGCAGGCCGCCATGGACGGGTTCGAGGTCGTCGTGCTGGAGGATGTGGCCGACAGCGCCGACATCTTCATCACCACCACCGGCAACAAGGACGTGATCCGCATCGAGCATGTGCGCGCGATGAAGGACATGGCCATCGTCGGCAATATCGGCCATTTCGACAATGAAATTCAGGTCGCGGCGCTGAAGAACCACAAATGGACCAATATCAAGGACCAGGTGGACATGATCGAGATGCCCTCGGGCGCACGCATCATCCTGCTGTCCGAAGGCCGTCTGCTGAACCTTGGCAACGCGACCGGCCACCCGTCCTTCGTGATGTCGGCGAGCTTCACCAACCAGGTGCTGGCGCAGATCGAACTGTGGACCAAGGGCGACGAATACGCGCCCGGCGTCTATATCCTGCCCAAGGCGCTGGATGAAAAGGTCGCCCGCCTGCATCTGGACAAGATCGGCGTCAAGCTGACCCAATTGTCGCCCGAGCAGGCCGCCTATATCGGCGTGACCCCCGAGGGCCCGTTCAAATCGGATCATTACCGCTACTGATCCCTGTCGACCCACGGTTTGGGTTGATATTTGCAGACCGCGCGCTAGGCTTCCCCCGGATAGAAAAACCATCCGGGGGGACTAGATATGAGCAAGCGCGACGATCTGATCGCAAAATATGCCGCAGACATAAAGGACAAGCTGGGCGTTTCGCCTGACATGGACCTGTTGACCAAGGTGGTCATCGGCTGCGGTCCCTCGATCTACAATGCCGATGCCGAGACCGTCTCGGGCTCGGACAAGGCCGAGGTCGAGCGGGTCAAGACCAATTATCTGGTAAAGAAACTCGGGCTGGCTGATGGCCCGGCGCTGGACGCGGCCATTCAGGACGTGCTGGCGAAATACGGCAGCAGCAACCGCAACAAGTATCGCGCGGTGGTCTATTACATGCTCTGCGTGCATTTCGGCAAACAGGCCGCCTACGCCTGACCTCAGGCAAAGATCCGCGACAACTTGTCGCAGCCCCGGCCATGATGCGCGACCGGGGGCGCTGGTTCGCGCATTTCGCCGGGCAGAGGCTCAGCGGATCAGTGACTTGATCGCCACGACATGTTCGCGGCTGGCGCCAAGGGCGTCGGTGGCCATGGCCTCGGCCACAGCAAGCAGATCCTCGGCCGGGACCAGCCGGTCGACCAGCCCGCATGCCAGGGCCTCGTCGGCGGCGATCTTCTGCCCGGCCATCAGGATCATCTTGGCCCGCGACGGCCCGACCAGCGCCGTCAGCCGCTCGGGGTCGCCGGGCCGGGGCAGAAAGCCCAAGCGCATGACCGGATAGAAGAATTTCGCCTGCGGCACCGCCAGCCGCAGGTCGCAGGCCAGCACCATGCCCAGCGATCCGCCCGCCGCCGTGCCGTTCAGCGCCGCGATGGTCAGGCAGGGCATCGAGGCCACACGCGCCGAGAGCCGCTCCCATTCCGGCGACACGGCCAGACCGTTTCTGGCATCGGCCAGATCGGCGCCGGCGGAAAACACCGCCCCCCTGCCGGTCAGGATCACCGCCCGCAGATCGTCCCGCGCCGCCAGATCGTCAAAACCCGCGGTCAGGTCACGCAGCATCGCCTCGGTCAGGGCATTGGCCTTGTCCGGGCGATCGATCACGATCCGGCCAGTTCCTTGGGCAAAACCCGTGGTGATCATCATATCCTCCTTGGAGCCGCGCGCCGGCTATGCCAAAAGCCCGGCAAGCATTTCCCATGCAATTCTCGTTTTGGAAAGGTAATGAGATGAACCTGCGACTGACAAGCTCGGCCCTCGCGCTGGCTGCGATGACCGCCCCGGCTTTCGCCGATGTGACCTCCGAGCAGGTCTGGCAGTCCTGGGTCGATTATTACAGCTCGGCCGGCTACCAGATCAAGGAAGGCAAGCGCGAGCAGGCGGGCGACACGCTGACCATCACCGACGTGACCGTGAGCACCGAGGACGGCGACCCCGCCACCACCGGCCAGATGACCCTGACCGTGCCGCAGATCACCATGACCGAAACCGGCGACGGCAAGGTGCGCACGGTCTATGCCGACCAGATGACCGGCAGCTTCAGCGGCACCGATTCCGATGCCCGGGATTTCAGCGCGAATTTCACCGTGGACGTGGCGGGCAACGCCATGGTCACCTCGGGCGCGGCCGAGGACATGACGCATGAGCTTGACTATCCGGTCATGGACATCGCCCTGACCACGATGAAAAGCGACGGCAAGGAACAGCCGCTGCCGATCAAGGTCAGCCTGAAGAACAGCACCGGCAAGATGCACAATGTCGCCGGAACGACCGCGAAATACGACTATGATTTCAAATCGGAAAGCGTGACCTTTACCGGCGACGTGACCGATGAGGGCGGCGACAAGGTCAAGTTCAGCGGCGACATGGCCGGGCTGGACATGGTCGGCAAGATGAGCCTGCCCAGCGGCTCGGATCTGGCCAAGGACCTGAATGCCGCGCTGAAGGCCGGCCTGATCCTTGACGGCACCGTCAAGTTCGGCGCCACCGCCGCGATGTTCGATTTCGCCGCCGAGCCGGTCGATGGCCAGGCACAGACCGCCGCCGGCAAATATGACGCCAAGGGTTTTGACCTGACCTTTGCCATGTCGCAGGACGGGCTGACCTATCAGGGCAATTCCGGTCAGGCGGCCTTCGAGCTGACCACCTCGGACATGCCCTTCCCGATCAAATATGCCGCCGACAGCGCCAGCTTCGACCTGCAGTTGCCGGTGATGAAGGCGGATGCGGCGCAGCCGTTCAAATTCGCCTATTCGCTGGGCGGGCTGACGCTGGGCGACGAGATCTGGGGCCTGTTCGACGCCCAGGGCGTGCTGCCGCGCGACCCGGCCTCGCTGGATCTGGACCTGACCGGGCTGATGCAGGTCAATGCCGACCTGTTCGATCCCGCGACCATGGCCGAGCAGGTGATGCCGGGCGCCGAGCCGGCCGATACGGATATGGACAGCGCCGAAACGCCGGCAGTGCCCGAAGCCGGCACCACCGACACCGCCGCGCCGGATGCCCTGCCCGAAGCCGCGCCCGAGCCGCTGCTGCCGACCGAAATGACGATCAACCAGTTCGCGTTGAACATGCTGGGCGCCAAGATCACCGCCACGGGCGAGCTGAAGGCCCCCGAAGGCTCCGACATTGCCACCGCGCCGCCGGTTGGCCAGATCAAGGCGGAATATGAGGGCGTGAACGGCCTGATCGACAAGCTGGCTGGCATGGGCCTGATCCCCGAGGATCAGATCATGGGCGTGCGCATGATGCTGGCGATGTTCGCCAAGCCCGTGACCGAAGGCGAGGACAAGCTGACGACCGATCTGGAATTCAAGGAAGACGGCTCGATCTTTGCCAATGGCCAGCAAATCCAGTAATCCGGCCCGGGGCGTGGCGCTCGCCGCGCCCTGAGCTGAAGACAATGCCGGGGGCCGGACGTTCAAGTCGCGGCCCCCGTCTTGCATCCGAGGAGAGCCGCCCCATGTCCGAATTCCCGCGTCTTCAGGCCCTCACGCAGGCGCTTCTGGCCGCCGCCGCCCGCGAGGGCGCCGATCAGGCCGATGCCGTCGCACTCGAGGCCAGCGCCATCTCGGTCGATGTCCGCGCCGGCGGGCTGGAACATGCCGAGCGCGCCGAGGGCGTCGAGATCGGGCTGCGGGTTCTGGTCGGCGGGCGGCAGGCCTGCGTCTCGGCCTCGGACCATTCCGAACGCACCATCGCCGAAATGGCGCTCAGGGCTGTCACCATGGCCCGCGAGGCGCCGGTGGACGACACGCTGGGTCTGGCCGATCCCGAGCAGTTGGCGCGCGACACCGACAACCGCCGGCTTGACCTGACCGACAACGCCCCCGAGCCGGACCCGGCCACGCTGCAGGATCTTGCCCTGCGCGCCGAGGCCGCGGCGCTGGCCGTCGACGGCATTTCCAAGGTCGAATCCGCCAGTGCCAGCCATTCCCAGCGCGGCATCTGGCTGGCGGCCTCGAACGGGTTTTCAGCCGGCTACGGGCGCAGCAGCTACAGCCTTTCGGCCATCGCCATCACCGGCGACGGGCTGGCGATGGAACGCGACTGGGCCGGCGAAAGCCGCATCCATGCCAGCGACATGCCCAGCCCCGAGGACATCGGCAGGCTGGCAGGCGAGCGCGCCATCGGCCGGCGCGGCGCGAAAAAGCCGCCGACCGGCGCCTTTCCGATCCTTTATGACGAACGCATCTCGGCGGGGCTGATCGGCCATCTGGTCAGCGCCGTGAACGGCACCGCCATCGCGCGCGGCGCAAGCTGGCTGCGCAATGCCCTGGGCGAGGCGGTCCTGCCCCCCGGCTTCGACCTGCACGAGAACCCGCATCTGCCGCGCCATGGCAGCTCGCGCCTGTTTGACGCCGAGGGGCTGCCCACCGCGCCGCGCCTGATCGTCGCCGACGGCATCCTGCAGGGCTGGACGCTGGATCTGGCCACCGGGCGCAAGCTGGGCATGCCCTCGACCGCCAGCGCCATGCGCAGCGCCGGCAGCCCGCCCTCGCCCGGGGTAACCAATCTGGAACTGACCGCAGGCCCGCTCAGCCGCGATCAGATGATCCGCGAGATGGGGCGCGGGCTGGTGGTGACCTCGATGCTGGGGGCGTCGATCAACGCCACGACCGGGGATTATTCGCGCGGCGCCGCCGGCTTCTGGGTCGAGAACGGCGAGATCGCCTATGCGGTCAACGAATGCACCATCGCCGGCAACCTGCGCGAGATGCTGACCCGCATCACCGCCGCCAATGACCTGCCCGACTGGCGCAGCATGCGCGTCCCCAGCCTCTTGGTCGAGGGAATGACCGTTGCCGGCAGCTGATGACCTGATCTTGCTGGAACTGGCCGCCCATGCGGCCGGCCAGATCGCGCTGCGCCACTGGCGCCGCGACCCGCAGGTCTGGGACAAGGCCGATGGCGCCGGCCCCGTGACTAAGGCCGATCTGGCCGTGAACGCGCATCTGGAACGCCTGCTGCGCGAGGCCCGCCCCGATTACGGCTGGCTCAGCGAGGAAAGCCCCGACGACCCGGCGCGGCTGGCGTTTGAGCATTGCTTCATCATCGACCCGATCGACGGCACCCGCGCCTT
>JAGPGI010000214.1 GCA_018056045.1 Paracoccus sp. (in: a-proteobacteria) | reverse complement strand
GAATGGCGACGTGCGCAGACCGCCCAGGCGGCCCCGGTAGCCATCACCGTCCCGGAAGCGGTCCACCAACTCCATAGTCAGGCGCTGGCCGCCTTGTGGCAGTCCGCCCAGAACACCGCCAACGAATCGTTGCGTGCCGCGCAAGCTGGCTGGGAAGCCGAACGCGCTGAAGCCGACACCATCAACAAGCAACTTGGCGACGCTTACGACGGACAGGGGGCCGAACTGGATGCCGCCAATCGCCGAATCGATGAGCTGACCGCCAAGTACCAGGCAGAGCAGCAGCGAAGCACCGACCTCGCGCAACAGTTTGAGGAAACCCAGAAAGCCACACTGGTCGCCGAGAACCGGGCGGCTATTGCCGAACAGCGTGCCGTCGAGATCGAACGCCGCGCTGCCGACTTGCGGGCCGAACTTGACCTCGCGCATCAGGATGCTGTCCAGACGCGAACAGAACTGGCTGACCTCCGTCAGGCCCAGCAAGAGCAACGCAAGACCGTCGCCCAGGAGGCTCTCCGGGCCGCCGAGCGCCTTACCGCGACGCAGGCCGAGCGTGACGAGGCCCGCAAGGAAGCTGCCATGGCTCGCGAGGAAACCGCCCACTGGCGGGGTCAGGTCGAAGCATTGAAGGAGCAACAGCGCGGCTTCCTGGACGCGATCAAAACCGGCAAGAAGCCAGGCGGGGCAGGGGAGTGATGTCCGAAAAAGGCTGATCAATCGAAATACCTTGCGATAAACTTCGCTGTTTTTCTACTCTACCCGACAGGGCAATGGACTTCCTTGAATACGCTGCTGTGATATCGGAACTGGATATGAAGGTACTCCTGGACGGGAGCACCGCATGAAACAGCGCCTTCTTGTGATGAACGGCCAGAAGATCCTTCAACACGAGCAGGAAGGCCGCTGGCAGAACGACAAGGTGGAGAAAGCCGGACCTGTGAAGCCCGGCATCTACAACCTGTTTCTAGCCAGCCAAGCCGACAAGACCAAGACCCATGATGGCGTGATCCTGCACGCCGACCGAGACAATGTTTTTCAGCAGGTGGGCAAGAGTGTCGTCAAACATGACCGGGTGGATTTCCTTAAAGCACCGGCAACCGGCAGCCATTCCAGCATCACTTATGACCAGGGTAAGGCCGTAGCTTCGGCCGCCTCGCATGCGTTGAGCCGTGGTGTGTCCCGATGACCAGAATTTAGCGGCTAAACGTCGGATGCCAGATAATGAATTGCGCAAGATTAGACGCCCTGTAACGGCAGTTGGTGACCATCGCGGCACGGACAGGGTTCAGCTGGATGTAGCGATGACAGACGAGCAACCAGGTTCCGCTTTGAACGAGGCTTGACTTGAAGCGCTTCTCACAGCGTCTCGCTGCGCTGACACTCGTGGTTGACATAGGGCACGTAGTCTCGCCCAACTCGCCGATGGCGGCGCTGCGCCGCTGATGGTCGAGTTTTACGCCTGCGCGGCGAACAGCAGGCGATGAGCAAGGCCGAAGCCCTGTGCCAGGCACAGCTGGCGATCCCCGGTGGCCGGCTCAAAGCCGACAACGCGCGCATGGACCTGCGCCATCAGTACTTCTTGGCGCCCTACGCGTAGATGGGCAACTGGTTGTGACGGCGACGCACCTACGGCGGCGGTGAGGAAGTCTCCTTCCTTCATCTCGCCACACCAAGCCTGGTGGTTGACAAAGGTGGCGATCGGTGACGCACGGGAAGCGGTGCCGATCGCCCGCGCCGATGAAAACGGGATGCGGGTGGCGGGCAAGCACCCACTGTACCGACGGCCCTGTCGGCGAATTCAGATCACAACGAGATGACGGCTTCTTGCCTCAGGCACGGCCTGCAGCGGAACCGCGCGATCCAGCGTCACCAGGCGGCCGCCTTGCTGCACCGCCAGTGCCAGCAGATAGATGTCGGTCACCTGACGGGAGCCGAGTACGGCATTCCAGGCAATTCGCCCGCTATCGAGGATGCTCACAGCGTCTGGCCAGAAAACGTGATGGCTGGTCGCCGTCGCCGCGGCGAGGCGTTCGGCTATGGCCCCGGCAGGCAGTGGGTTGGGGTAGCCGGGTTGTGACATGATCCGGATACAACCGTTCTCTGTCAGCGGGCAGGACGCCCAACCCGATTGAATATTCTCCTGCAGCCAGGCCATGGCTCTGATGTGATGCAGGTGATCGCTGTCCAGCAGGGCGATCAGCACATTCACATCGAGCAAGGCGCGCATCAAACACCTTCCTCGTCTCTAAGCTGGTCGACCTGCTCGTTGGTCACCACTTTCCCCCGTGACGGGAACGGGCGGAAACCGTGGACGGTCACCGGCACGCTGGTGCTGCTGGTCGTCGATGGCGTCGATTGGGTCAGGGCTTGTCGCAAGAGGTGCGAGATCACCCGGCCGGCCGTCGTCCCGCCACGCCGGGCAAGCTCCTTGGCAGCCAGCAGAACATCGTCTTCGATATCGAGTGTGGTACGCATGAGCATCCTCCTTCCGCATGATGCATTGATGCTAACGCATCAGAGCACTGCGAGCAAGCAACGACACTAAACCCTATGGGATCATGGATCACAGGCGTGATTTGATAATTCCAACCGACGAACCCCAGCTTTCAGGCCGAGTGCAATTCCTCCCGGATCACTCGCCGCAGCGTCTCTTCGATTGTCTTTTGCTGCATCGCTTCGCGCAAGGTCGCGTTGATCAGGGTCTGGTAGCCACGCCCGCCGGCCTGCTGCTTGAACCACGCCACCACATCCGGATCGAGCGTGATGTTGATCTTCTGCTTCTTCATCGGCGTGGACTGCAAGCCCACGCGGTGCACCGCCTGCGCGAAATCTTCGGGCGACCAGACGGGCGCTTCATCAAGATCGACAGAGGCTTGCAAAGTAGTATTCCCATTCATGGCGCTCCGCCTTTCGCATCGAAATGACCTGGATCGTGTCTTCGGTTTCGGTGTGCGCAATCACCACGACCTCAACCCCAGCAACCCCACGTGGAGAACCGCGCCTCGCCGTAGGGGAAGCGCGTATCCGGGCGCGTCAGGGTATGCCCTGCGAACACCCGCGACGCGTCAACGAAATCAAGCCCATGCTTCTTCAGGTTGGCCTGTCGCTTGGCATCGTTCCAAGTGAAGTTCATGCGTCAGTATAGACGATTATCTCTATCGTGAGGATTCGCCACACCCTTGCCGGTTTGCGGCGGACCGGCCCCTCTTCAATGCACCACCGCCCACAGCGCAACCGCTGCCGCAAGGCACGTAATGCACGAAGCCACCACGTTCAAGGCCCCGATCCGTCGAGCATCACGCATCGCACCCAAAACCCGCCCCAGCGCCGCATCGACCTCCCCACGCACCGAAGCCGCCGCTTCCCTCGCCCCCTCCTGCATGACCTTCGCCATCGCCCCCTTGCTCGCCGCCAACGATGCATTCAGGATCCTCTCCGCCTTATCCCTGGCATCATTGCCCCACCGCAGCGCGAGGGCTTCCAGTTCCTCCTTGTACTGATCCAGCATGACTTGCTGGGCCTTGGCGCTGTCCTGGAGCAAGCGGGTATTGATCGTTTGCAGGATCAGGATCGGGTCGTCGCGGCTAACGGCGATGCCGTGCTTCGCCGCGATTTCCCTGATCAGGTCTTCGATCGGATCGGCCATCACAGCACCGCCGCACTGTCCAGTTGGCTGAACAGTTGCCCTTTGACGATCTTGAGCCGCTGCCGCGTCATGATCGTCAGGGAGTCCATCGCCAGGGCTTCGTCGAAGGTCAGGCGTTCCTGCAGCATGTCGCTCAGATCGCGGCCGTAGGTGTCTTCCTTGAGAGCCGGGATCTTGACGATCGCCGACACCCGCGCCTTGTTGGCCGTGTAGGCCTTCATTTGCTCGAAACCCTTGCCGTCGTGCTCGATCGACCCCCAGAACGGATTGAGCCAGACGACGAACAGCGCCTCGGCCGGGAACTGGCTGGCCAACTGGGCGAAGCCGCTGACCGTGTCGAGGAGGGCCTGGCTGCCCGTGATCACGGTGTGCACGACCATTTCGTGCCCCATCTCCTGCAGCAGCGCCGGCACCTGGTTGCTGATCAGGTAGTGCGTCAGTGGTACGAACGAACTGGCGCCGTTGTCGATGATCACGTCGTCCGTCGACGGGGCGATGAGTTCGACCAGGGTGTCGAACTTGCGGGTCTGGATCTCGTCGCCCTGCATGATTTCCAGGAGCCGGACGTTCAGCGCCTTGAAGCCGTGGAAGGTGGCGTTCACCGGGTCGGTATCGATGCACAGGGGCTGTTGGCCCTTGCTGATCTTGTACTGCGCAATCACCGTCGCGATGAACGACTTGCCGACGCCGCCCTTGCCTTGCAGAACCATGTGAATCTTCGCCATCAGAGTAGATCCTCCTTCTTCGGTGTTCGGTTGAATGTGAAGCCGGTCGCGGCCAGCTTCTCTGGTTTCCATTCGGCCGGCGTCCTGGCTGACTGCGGGGCCGACCTTGGGGCCGCCTGCCCGGATTGATCGGCCACCACCGGCGCCGGCGCTGTTTCTCCGTTCGCTGGCGGCGACAGAATCAAGCGATTCACGTAGCCGCGAAACGCCTGGTAGCTGAAGGCGACCTTCTCTTCGTCGTGCAGCGTTTCCCAGATCGTCTTGACCGGCCAGCCATCGTCGATGGCCTGCTTCACCTCGCCACGCAGAGCCAGGAACGCCGCCCGGTTGCGCACATTGCCAGCCGGCTTCTTGCGCGCGATCCGTTCAGCGATGCGCGCCGACAAGCTCTTGGCCATCGATCATCCGGCGTTGCTGTTGCCGTTGTTCCGTCATTGTTTCGTCCTCACTGCAGCAGGCTTACCTGTTCTCCGCCGTTGTTTGATCGTTGCCAGCCCGTTCCTGCCTTGACACCACAAAGGATATAACGAATAAAAGGTTACAAGCAAGGGCAGAGACATGCTACCCTTGGCGTATGAAAGGCATATATCGGGGCAGGATAGGTGAAGTAGGCCCACCCGCAAGCGGCTTGTCCTTCTTCACTGCGCCTTATTCGCACTGCGTGCTCAACGGGCGTCCTGCTCTGCGAGGCCGGACGGCTACCGCCGTCACAAGCAAGGAGAAAACGATGGAGAACAGCGCGATGGAGAACACCGACAAGACCACCCGCAAAGGCAGCCCACCGATCAAGGTGTACTGCCTTCCCGAAGAACGGCAACAGGTCGCGGCGAACGCCAGAGCCGTCGGCCTGAGCCTGTCGACCTACCTGCTGAACGTCGGCGTCGGCTACCAGGTGCGCGGCATCGTGGACCACAAGCAGGTCGAGGAACTGGCGCGGATCAATGGCGACCTGGGCCGCCTGGGCGGCCTCCTGAAACTCTGGCTGA
>JAGPGI010000213.1:1308-5366 GCA_018056045.1 Paracoccus sp. (in: a-proteobacteria) | reverse complement strand
GGCAGCCTGACCCCGCGCCCCCAGTCGCCGCTGCGGGCGTTCTGGATCGCGATCTCGAAATCGCGGGCCTGCGCGATCCACATGGCGACGGCCAGATCGGCCACGTCGTCATTGAGGACCTCGGGGGTGTTGGTGACGCGGATGCCGCGCGCCGTCGCCGCCGCCACGTCGATGGCGTCATAGCCGACGCCGAAATTGGCGATCGCCCTCAGCCCCGGCAGAAGGTCCATGGTCGCGCCGCCGAATGGGTCATGCCCCATGAAGGCCACGGCCCGGACCTCATGGCGCTGATCCTCGGACAGGTCCGCGATGGCGGCAAGACCGGGCAGGCGAAGCGCGTCGAAATCCCGCTTGAGCGCGGCGGCGTCACTGTCGGAATAGGGGCCGATGGCGATGACCTTGGACATGAGGTTCCCTTCTTAAAGCGAGGCGGTGATGCCGCCATCCACATAGATGACGGTGCCGTTGACAAAGGACGAGGCCGGGGCGGACAGAAAGATCGCCGCGCCCACCAGTTCCTCGACCTTGCCCCAGCGACCGGCGGGGGTGCGCTTTTCCAGCCAGTCCGAGAAGGCCGCATCGGCGACCAGCGCGGCATTAAGCGGCGTGTCGAAATAGCCCGGCGCCAGCGCATTGCAGTTCAGCCCATACCGCGCCCAGTCGGTCGCCATGCCCTTGGTCAGGTTCGCGACCGCGCCCTTGGTCGCCGTATAGGGCGCGATGCCGGGCCGGGCCAGGGCCGTCTGCACGCTGGCGATATTGATGATCTTGCCAGCGCCGCGCGCGATCATGTGCCGCGCACAGGCCTGCGCCACATTGAAGACGCTGGCGATATTCGTCTGCAATAGCTGCTGGAACGCGTCGGCGGGGAAATCCTGCAAGGGCGCGCGATGCTGCATGCCGGCATTGTTGATCAGGATGTCGATGGGACCCTGCGCGCCCTCGAAACCGTCCACGGCCTCGCGGGCGGCGGCGTGATCGGTCACGTCAAAGGGCAGGGTCTCGACCCGCGCCCCCTCGGCCCGCAGCGCCCTCGCGGCGGCGTCAAGCTTGGCCCCGTCGCGGCCATTCAGCACAAGGCTTGCGCCCGCGCCGGCCAGCCCGCGCGCCAGGGCAAGGCCGATCCCCTGCGACGAGCCGGTGATCAGCGCCCGCCGCCCGGTCAGGTCGAAAAGATCCTGCGCCATGGTTTAGCCGCGCCCGATAAAGGGCATGTTGGTGGCCATGACGGTGACGAATTGCACATTCGCGCCCTCGGGCAGGCTGGCCATGTGCAGCACGGTATCGGCCACCACCTGCACATCCATCACCGGCTCGACCCTGACCGAGCCATCGGCCTGCATCACGCCCTTGGTCATGGCCTGCGCCATGTCGGTCAGGGCATTGCCGATATCGATCTGGCCGCAGGCGATATTGAACGGCCGCCCGTCCAGTGAGACCGAGCGCGTGATCCCCGTCACCGCATGTTTCGAGGTCGTATAGCCGATGGAGCCCGGGCGCGGCGCATGGGCCGAGATCGAGCCATTGTTGATGATCCGCCCGCCCTGCGGGTCCTGTTCGCGCATGATGCGAAAGGCGGTATGGGCGCAGTTGAAGACGCCCAGCACATTGACCGCGATCACGCGGCGGAATTCCTCGGGATCGACCTCGTCGGGGGTCTGCGGGATCAGCCCGGTGCCGGCATTGTTGAAGATCGCGTCCAGATGGCCCCAGGCGGCAAAGGCGCGGTCGAAGACGGCATCGACCTCGACCGGGTTTACCACGTCGCAGGGCAGGATCAGCGCGGCCCTGTTGTCGCCCGCAGTTTCGCGCAGCGCCTCCTCGCGCCGGCCGATCAGGCCCACGCGCCAGCCGGCCTTCAGGAATGTCCGCGCGGTGACGCGGCCGATGCCGCTGCCCGCGCCGGTGATGATGATGCTTTTGCCGCTGCTCATGCCCTGTCCTTTCAGTCCCGCTCAGTGATTGTCTCGCGGCAGCATCCGCGCCACCCGCCGATAGGCCGTCGCCAGTTCCAGACAACCGCCATCGGCCAGTTGCCCGACATGGCGGCGATAGATTTCATGCCAGGGGGTCTGGTTGACCAGCTCGGGCGGTTGCCAGGCGTCGCGGCGGCGCTGCCATTCGGCCTCATCGACCAGCGCATCCATGCGCCGCGTGTTCAGGTCCAGCCGCACCCGGTCGCCGGTCTCGAGCAGCGCCAGCCCGCCCCCCACCACCGCCTCGGGCGAGGCGTTCAGGATCGAGGGGCTTTCCGAAGTGCCCGATTGCCGCCCGTCGCCCACTGTCGGCAGGTGATTGATTCCCTGTTTCAGCAGCGCATCCGGCGGCTGCATGTTCACCACCTCGGCGCTGCCGGGATAACCCACGCAGCCCACATTGCGGATGAACAGGATGCAGTTTTCGTCAATCGCCAGATCGGGGTCGTTCAGGCGGTCGTGGTAATCCTCGGGGCCCTCAAAGACGATGGCGCGGGCCTCGTGGATGCCCTCGGCGCCGGGGCGCGACAGGAAGCGTTGGCGAAAATCGGCAGAGATCACGCTGGTCTTCATCAGGGCGCTGTCGAACAGGTTCCCCGACAGCACAAGGAAGCCCGCGTTCTGGCGCAAGGGGTGGGCGACCGTGCGGATCACGGCAGCGTCGCGGCTTTCCCATTTCGCCAGATTGTCGCCCATGGTCTGGCCGCTGACGGTCATCGCGCCCTTGCGGATCATCCCGGCCTTCATCAGCTCGCCCATCACCGCAGGGACGCCGCCTGCACGGAAAAAGCTTTCGCCCAGAAACTCGCCGGCCGGCTGCATGTTCAACAGCAGCGGCACCTCAAAGCCGATGGTTTCCCAATCCTTGACGTTCAGCGCGATCCCGGCATGCCGGGCAATCGCCTGCAAATGCGGCGGCGCGTTGGTGGAGCCGCCGATGGCCGCGTTCACCACGATGGCATTCTCGAAACTTTCGCGGGTCAGGATGTCGCTGGGCTTCAGGTCATCGAGCACCATCTGCACGATGCGCTTGCCCGTCTCATAGGCCATGTTCATGCGTTCGCGAAACGGCGCGGGAATGGCCGAGCAGCCGGTCAGCGACATGCCAAGCGCCTCGGCCATGGCGTTCATGGTGCTGGCGGTGCCCATGGTGTTGCAATGGCCAAGGCTGGGGGCAGAGGCGCAGACGCGCTCCATGAATTCGTCGTAGTCGATCTTGCCCTCGGCCAAGAGGCGGCGGCTCTCCCAGACGATGGTGCCGGACCCCGCGCGCTTGCCCTGCCACCAGCCGTCCAGCATCGGCCCGCCATTCAGGGTGATCGCCGGGATGTCGACGGTCGCGGCGCCCATCAGCATGGCGGGCGTGGTCTTGTCGCAGCCGGTGGTCAGCACGACCCCGTCGATCGGATAGCCGTGCAGCACCTCGACGAGGCTCAGATAGGCCAGGTTGCGGTCCAGTGCGGCTGTCGGGCGCTTGCCGGTTTCCTGAATCGGATGGACCGGGAATTCCATCGGAATGCCGCCGCCGTCGCGGATGCCGGCCTTGATGCGGTCCATCAGAAAGACGTGGATCTTGTTGCAGGGGGCCAGATCGCTGCCGGTCTGGGCGATGCCGATGATCGGGCGGTCGGATTGAATCTCCTCGCGCGTGAAGGCCTGATTCTGATAGCGTTCGACATATAGGGCGGTCATGCCGGGATTGTTGGGGTTGTCGAACCATTCCTGGCTGCGAAAGCGTTTGTTGGCGCGCGTGTCGGACATGGCATCCCTCTGGCTGGCGTCGATTTACCGATTTCGGAATCTGGTATACCATAGCCTGATTGACTGAAAAGCAAACCGCATTTTTTCGCGAGAAAAGGGGGCGAGGGCATGAGCCATCACGACGACACCGATCATCAGTCGGGCATGACCCGGCGCCAGTCGCTGGGCACGCTGGGGGCAGGGGCCGCGGCGGTGGTGCTGGCCGCGCCGGCGGTCTTTGCGCAGGAGGGGCCGCCGCCGCCCAGCACCGTGACCACGCCGCCGCGCAGCTTCGCGCCCGATGCGCCCCCGAATGTCTATTTCCGCGATCCCGACGTTCTT
>JAGPGI010000213.1:0-1208 GCA_018056045.1 Paracoccus sp. (in: a-proteobacteria) | reverse complement strand
GAAGCCCAGATCCAGGACCCGAACGGGCTGTGCTTTTCACCCGCGTTCGATCGGCTTTACGTCGCCTCGACCGGCAAGGGGCCGGGCGATACCGGCACGGGCGGCAAGGGCGAGATCTTTGTCTTTGACATGGCGCCGGATGGGGCGCTGTCAAACCAGCGTCTGTTCACGGATTGCGTGGTGGACGGGGTGAAATGCGGCCCCGACGGGCTGCGCTGCGATGTTTATGGCAATCTCTGGGCCTCCAGCAATGCCGGGCGGGTGGTCGGCTATAGCGGCGTGACCTGCTGGGCGCCGGACGGGCGGCTGTTGGGCCGGGTGCGCCTGCCCGAGGTCTGCGGCAATATCTGCTTTGGCGGGCCCAAGCGGAACGTGCTGTTCATGGCCGCCAGCCAGTCGCTTTACGCACTGCCCACCGCGACCCAGGGCGCGGGCTTTTCCTGAGGTTGCCGGGCGCGCTGCGGCGCGCCCTTGCCGCCGCCACAAAATGGTATACCATCCGCGTATCCAGTGAATCAGGAGGGCTTTCATGCCGGGATGGGAAGGAATTTGGCCGGTCGCGCCAACGCCGTTTTTTGAAAATGGCGAGGTGGACTATGATGGCATGCGGCGCGTGCTGGACTGCATGATCGATCAGGGATCGACCGGCATCTGCATCCTGGCGAACTTCTCGGAACAGTTCCTGCTGTCCGACGAGGAACGCGAAAAGCTGACCCGGCTGTCCCTGGAACATGTCGCCGGCCGGGTGCGGGTGATCGTGACCATCAGCCATTTCGCCACGCCCATCGCGGTGTCGCGCGCGCGTGTGGCCCATGATCTGGGCGCGGCGGCGGTCATGATGATGGCGCCCTATCACGGCGCGCTGTTGCGCGGCACGGCCGAGCAGACCTTCGAGCAGTTCCGCGCCGTGGGCGAGGTGGGCATCCCGATCATGATCCAGGACGCGCCCCTGTCGGGTGTCGATCTGCCGGTGCCCCTGCTGGTTCGCATGGCCCGCGAGATCGAGATGGTCAAGCTGTTCAAGATCGAATGCGCGCAGGCCGCGAACAAGCTGCGCACGCTGATTGCCGAAGGCGGCGATGCCATCGAGGCGCCGATGGACGGCGAAGAGGCGATCACGCTTCTGGCCGATCTGGACGCGGGCGCGACGGGGTCGATGACCTCGGCCTCGATCACCGATCAGATCAAGCCGATCCTGACCATGTGGG
>JAGPGI010000212.1 GCA_018056045.1 Paracoccus sp. (in: a-proteobacteria) | reverse complement strand
GGGTCGTGTCCCATTCTGCGGAGGGCGGGAACGAAGACGTGAAGCCGGATGCGTGCGCGGCAGGTTTTCTGGCGCGCGGGGCTGGGGCATGCTTTCGGGATGCAGCGCCGTGCCCTTGTCCTTTCCGTCCTTGCCGCGCCGTTTCTGGCGGGGTTTTCGCGCGGCGTGCGGGCCGAGCCGGGCCTGTTGCTGGATCAGGCCGTGTCCATGGCGCAATTGCGCGCCATCGCCATCTGGCAGGGCGGGCGCGAGGTCGCGGCGCGCGGCTATCGCGGCTTTGACCCGGACCGGGCGACGAATATCAAGTCGGCCTCGAAATCGGTGATCTCGGCGCTGGCGGGGATCGCGATTGCGCGGGGGCTGTTTTCGGGCGCGGATCAGAGGGTTGCGGCGGTGCTGCGCCCGGATTTGCCGCGCGATCCCGATCCGCGCATGGATGATCTGACGCTGGGCCATCTTTTGTCCATGCAGGCTGGATTGCAGCGGCAATCGGGGCCGAATTACGGGCGCTGGGTCGGCAGCCGGAACTGGGTCAGGGCGGCGCTGGATGTGCCCTTCGAGCAAGATCCCGGGCAGGGGATGCAATATTCCACCGCCTCAACGCATCTGGTGTCGGCGATGCTGACGCGGGTCTCGGGGCGGTCCACGCTGGATCTGGCGCAGGATTGGCTGGGCGGCATTCCGGGGTTTGCGATCACCTCGTGGCAGCGCGATCCGCAGGGCATCTATCTGGGCGGCAACGAGATGGCGATGAGCACGCGGTCCCTGCTGGCCTTTGGCGCAGCCTATGCAGCGGGCGGGCAGGGGGTGATCCCGCCCGGCTGGATCGCGGAAAGCTGGCAGGTGCGCACCCGCTCGATCTTCAGCGGCGAGGCTTATGGCTATGGCTGGTTCGTCAGTGAGGCGGGCGGCCGGCCGGTTCGCTATGGCTGGGGTTATGGCGGGCAGATGATCTATGTCTTTCCGGCCATTCAGGGCCAGCCGCCGGTCGCGATCGCCATGACCTCTGATCCCGACCAGCCCTCGGGGCGCACCGGCTATCGCGAGCGGCTGAATGCCTTTGCGGGCGCGCTGGTGCAGGCGTTATGAGCCCCCGTTGACCGCGGGCGCGGGCCGGCATATCTGCGGCCCATGGCACGCGCACCGCTTTTACAACTGACCGACATCTCGCTGACCTTTGGCGGCAATCCCGTTTTCGACGGGCTCAATCTGACCGTTCAGCAGGGGGACCGGCTGGCGCTGGTCGGCCGCAACGGCTCGGGCAAGTCCACGCTGATGAAGGTCATGGCCGGGCTGGTCGAACCCGATGCCGGGCAGGTCGTCACCCCCGCCGGCACCCATGTCGGCTATATGGAGCAAGACCCGGACCTGTCGGACTTTGCCACTTTGGGCGATTTCGCCCGCGCCACTCTGGGCGATGCCGAGGGCTATCGCGTCGAAATGGCGGCCGAGGGGCTGAAATTCGATCCCGACCGGCCTGTGGCCACCGCCTCGGGCGGGGAACGCCGCCGCGCCGCGCTGGCGCGCCTTCTGGCCGAAGCGCCCGAGCTGATGCTGCTGGACGAGCCGACGAACCATCTGGACATCGAAGCCATCGGCTGGCTTGAGGAGCAGCTTTCGACGACCAAGGCCGGCTTCGTGCTGATCAGCCATGACCGCGCTTTCCTGCGTGCGCTGACCCGCGCGACCCTGTGGATCGACCGGGGCGAGGTCAGCCGGCAGGATCGCGGCTTTGAGCATTTCGAAGAGTGGCGCGAAACCGTCTGGGCCGCCGAGGACGAGGCCCGCCACAAGCTGGACCGCAAGATCAAGGCCGAGGCCCGCTGGGCGGTCGAGGGCATCAGCGCGCGCAGAAAGCGCAATCAGGGCCGCGTCCGCGCGCTGGCCGCGCTGCGCGAGGAACGCGCCAGCCAGATCCGCCGTCAGGGCACCGCCGCGATGGAACTGGATGCGGGGCAGCAATCGGGCAAGCGGGTGATCGACGCCAAGGGCATCTCGAAAGCCTTTGGTGACCGGGTGATCCTGAAACCCTTTGACCTGCGGGTGCTGCGCGGCGACCGCGTGGCCTTTGTCGGACCCAATGGCGCCGGCAAGACCACGCTGATCAAGATGCTGACCGGAGAGCTTGCGCCCGATACCGGTGAGGTCAAGCACGGCACCAATCTGGATATCGCCGTCTTCGATCAGGCCCGCAGTGCCATCGACGAGTCGGTCAGCCTGTGGGACGCGATGACGGGCGATCCGTCGATGCGGGTCTCGGGGCGGTCGGATCAGGTCATGGTGCGCGGCAATCCGCGTCATGTCGTGGCCTATCTCAAGGATTTCCTGTTCGATGATGCGCAGGCCCGCGCGCCTGTGGGCAGCCTGTCGGGTGGTGAAAAGGCGCGGCTTTTGCTGGCGCGGATCATGGCGCATCCATCGAACCTGCTGGTGCTGGATGAGCCGACCAACGATCTGGATGTCGAGACGCTGGATCTTTTGCAGGAGATCTTGGGCGATTATGACGGCACCGTGCTGCTGGTCAGCCATGACCGCGATTTTATCGACCGCGTGGCCACGACCACCGTGGCGATGGAGGGCGACGGCCGCGCGGTGATCTATCCCGGTGGCTGGTCGGATTACCGCGCCCAGCGGCCAGAGGACACGCCGGTTGCCGAAGCCGCAAAGCCTGCGGCGACCCCGCAGCCCCAGCCCGAGGCAAAGCCCGCGGCTGAGCGCAATGGTCTGAGTTTTACCGAAAAGAAGCGCCTTGAGGCATTGCCGGCCCTCATGGAACGGCTTGAGGCCGAGATCGGCAAGCTCACCGAGTTCTTGGCCCAGCCGGACCTGTTCCAGACCGCGCCCGCGAAATTCGCCAAGGCCAGCGAAGGCCTGAGCGAACGGCAGACGGCACTGGCGGCCGCCGAAGAGGAATGGCTGGAACTGGCGGAAAGGGCCGAGGGCTGAGGGCGGCCAGCGCAACGCCTGCCGCCCTCGGGCTGGGTGCCCTCAGCGCTTGATCACGATGACCGAATTGCCCATCCAGCAGATCATGTGGATGCTTCTGACCAGTGCCCGGTCGACTTCCGTCAGCTCATAGGTCTTGAGCGCCTCTTCGGCCGCAGTCGTGGGCATGCCGCAGATCTGACGCGACAGCTCCTGAAAATACTGCACCGGGTCGCGCATATCGATGCCCATGGAATAGGGGGCCCGCATGGTGCCATACGAGGTGCAGAGGTCTTCGCAGATGAAGATGCCGCCGCTGCGCAGCGCCGGGAACAGCGCCCGGAATGCCATGATCTGATGGATCCACAGATGTGAGGCATCATCAAGGATGAAGTCCCATTTGTGGGCCGCGAGCCGGCTCAGGAACGACGTATCGCCCAGATCGCCGATATGGGGATGAAACCCCTCATCCTTGAGGGCGTTGGCCGAAGGCTTGATATCGGCGACATGGATTTCCGTGGTTTCCGGGAAATACTGCTGCCACATCCGGACCGAGGCACCGATATTGTCATCGGGCCCGGCGCCCAGTTCCAGCATCTTGGTGGTGCCCTGCTCACGCAGACGGGACAGGAAGAAGTCATAACGGCGCAGCAGGCCCTCGCGTTCGACTTTTTCGCCTTCCGGGTTGAGCCAACTGCTGGCCTTGTTGGTATTCGCCTCAACGCCAAGCTTGTCCAACTCGCCGAGATTGCTGAAAAAATTCATGATGAACGACCTGTTATCCGAGTGATTGCGCGCAGTATTCCGCAAACCTTAACGGTTTGAAAGCGATATATCCCGACGGAAGTTGTTTCTGACGTCAGGACAGCCATTGAAAAGGCCACTCCCCGAAGGGAATGGCCCTGATTTTCGCCAAAGGCGGATGATTACATCATCCCGCCCATGCCGCCCATGCCGCCCATGTCGGGCATGCCGCCGCCGGCGCCTTTCGGCTCGGGCTTCTCGGCAACCATGGCTTCGGTGGTGATCAGCAGACCAGCAACCGAGGCCGCATCTTCCAGCGCGGTGCGCACGACTTTGGCCGGGTCGATGACGCCGAACTTGAACATGTCGCCATATTCTTCGGTCTGGGCGTTGAAGCCAAAGGCCTTGTCGTTCGACTCGCGGACCTTGCCGGCCACGACAGCGCCGTCGACGCCGGCGTTCTCAGCGATCTGGCGCATCGGAGCTTCCAGCGCGCGGCGCACGATGGTGATGCCGGCATCCTGATCCGAGTTCGCACCGGTCAGGCCGTCCAGCGCCTTGCCGCCCTGAACCAGAGCCACGCCGCCACCGACGACGACACCCTCTTGCACGGCCGCACGGGTCGCGTTCAGCGCGTCATCGACGCGGTCTTTACGCTCTTTCACTTCGACTTCGGTCATGCCGCCGACGCGGATCACGGCAACGCCGCCAGCCAGTTTGGCCACGCGCTCTTGCAGTTTCTCGCGGTCGTAGTCCGAGGTGGTTTCCTCGATCTGCTGGCGGATCTGGCCGACGCGGGCTTCGATCTCGGCTTTCTCACCATTGCCGTCGACGATGGTGGTGTTGTCCTTGTTGATCGTGACCTTCTTCGCACGGCCGAGCATGTCGACGCTGACGTTTTCCAGCTTCATGCCCAAGTCTTCCGAGATCACCTGACCGCCGGTCAGGATCGCGATGTCCTGCAGCATGGCCTTGCGGCGATCGCCGAAGCCCGGCGCCTTGACGGCGGCGATTTTCAGGCCGCCACGCAGCTTGTTGACGACCAGCGTGGCCAGAGCCTCGCCCTCGACGTCCTCGGCGATGATCAGCAGCGGGCGCTGCGACTGGATCACGGCCTCCAGCAGCGGGACCATCGGCTGCAGCGACGACAGTTTCTTTTCGTGCAGCAGGATGTAGGCGTCTTCCAGATCGGCGACCATCTTGTCGGCATTGGTCACGAAATAGGGCGACAGGTAGCCACGGTCGAACTGCATGCCCTCGACGACTTCGACGTCGGTTTCCATGCCCTTGTTTTCTTCGACGGTGATGACACCCTCGTTGCCGACCTTCTGCATGGCTTCGGCGATCATCGTGCCGATGGCAGCTTCACCATTGGCCGAGATGGTGCCGACCTGCGCGACTTCGGCGCTGTCATTGACCGGGCGCGAGGCAGCCTTGATCGCCGCGACGACTTTCGAGGTCGCCAGATCGATGCCGCGCTTGAGGTCCATCGGGTTCAGACCGGCTGCGACCGATTTCAGGCCTTCCTTGATGATGGCCTGGGCCAGCACGGTGGCGGTGGTGGTGCCGTCGCCGGCCTCATCATTGGTGCGCGAAGCGACTTCGCGGACCATCTGGGCGCCCATGTTTTCGAACTTGTCGGCCAGTTCGATTTCCTTGGCGACCGAAACGCCGTCCTTGGTGATGCGCGGGGCGCCGAAGGACTTGTCGATCACCACGTTGCGGCCTTTCGGGC
>JAGPGI010000211.1 GCA_018056045.1 Paracoccus sp. (in: a-proteobacteria) | reverse complement strand
CTGACATTCGAGACGGTCTTGTAGCTGATCCCGGCCCGTTCGGCGATCTCGCGATAGCTGAGCCCGTCGGCGATGGCGCGCAGGATGTCCAGCTCGCGCGGGGTCAGGCGGGGGGCGGTGTCGATGCCGCCGGGCTGCGCCATCAGCGCGATCTTGCGCGCCAGATCGGCGGGGACATAATCGCCGCCCCCGGCGACCTCGCGCAGCGCCTGGCAGATCTCGTCCGAGGGCGAATCCTTCATGATGATGCCGTTGCAGCCGGCTTGCAGCGCGCGGCGGGCGATGATCGGGCTGCGATGCATGGTAAAGACCAGCACCGGAAGGCGCGCCCCGGCGGCGCGCAGGCGCTGGATCAGCCGGATCCCCGCGAGCTTGCTGTCGCCCATGGTCAGGTCGGCGACGATCAGATCGGGCGCCTCGCGCCGCCATGCGCGCCATGCCTGCGAGGGGGTGGCGGCACTGATCACCTCGCAATCCAGCCGGCCGCGGGTGATCCGTTCCCAGCCCTCGGCAACGACGGGGTGGTCGTCGACGATCAGCACGCGCAGCGGCGGGGTATCGGCGGCGATGGTGGGGGACGGGGCTGTGGTCATGGCGGGCCTTGTGCGGAAAGGTCGGGGCAGGGCAGGCGGAATTCGGTGACGGTCCGGCCAGCCTCGCGCCGGGGGGGCTTGTAGTGGCCGTTCAGCGCCGCCGCGCGGTCACGCATCCCGGCCTGACCCAGCCCGCGCGGGGGATTGGCGCCGGGGCCACTGCCGTCATCGGTGACCCGCGCCAGCAGCCAGCCGCCATCGCCGGCCAGCGTGACGGTGATCTGGCCCGGCGCGGCATGACGCAGGGCATTGAGCACGCTTTCGCGGACAAAGCGGAAAACGGCGATGCGCCCGGCCTCGCCGGGGTCGGGGCTCGCGGATGCACCGGGCGCCAGCGCGATGCGGGTCTCGGGCGCCATATCCGCGAATTCGATCAGCAATTCCTTGACCATCTCGTCCAGACCAGCGCCCTCGGCAGGGCCAAGGCGCAGGTCGTCGATGGCCGCGCGGGTGCCCTGCCGGATGGCGCCGGCATGATGCGCCACCGCCCCCAGCGCATCGTCAAGCTCGGCCGAGCCCTGCGTGGCGGCGGCGCGTTCGGCCTGCGCGATCGCGGCCTGCAATGCGAAAAGCCGGGGGCCGATCCCGTCATGGAGGTCGCTGGCGATGCGTGCGCGCTCGGCCTCGGCCAGCGTCATCATGCGGCCCTGCAGGCGGCGGTTCTCGGCCCGTTCATCGGCCAGATGCGCGGCAAGCGCGTTCACGCCCTCACCCAGCCGCGCGATCTCGGCGACGCGCGAATGCGGTGCGCGCCGGTCCAGCGCCCCCGCGCGCATGCCGTCGAGCGCGGTTCCCAACCCCTGCAGCCGGCGAAGCAGCAGCGAGGTGATCGCCATGGTCACCCCGACCGCGACCAGCGCCGTCGCTGCCAGAAGCGGCAGGATCAGACGCAGGTCGTGCCAGGCCTCGGCGATCTCATCGCGGGGATCGGTCCCGATCTCGAGCATGCCGAGAAGGTTGGGATATTGGGTGACCGCGATCAGCTCGCGCTCGGGTTCGGGGGCGATCAGCGCCGCGAACCAGCCGGGCGCGGGGGCTGGGACATCGGCGCTGGCCAGCGCCTCGGCGGGCAGGGCGACGGGGCGGCCGGTGCTGTCGCGCAGCTCGGCCGAGACATGGCGCAGGGCGTCGATCCGGGCCGCGATGGCGGTGGCCTCGGCCATCAGATCGCGGCGCTCGAACGCGGTGGGCAGGCGCAGGGTGGCGGCGGCGCTGGCCAGCCGCAGCGCCGAGCGCGCCTCGTCGCGCACGGCATCGCGGGTGCTGGCGACCAGCACCGAGACGACGATGGCAAAGGCGACGAGCCAGCCAAGGACGGCGCCGCCAAACGCCATCGACCGCAGCGAAACCATGCGTCGCTGCGGGGCGTAACCGGCGATCGGCGCCGCGATATGGCCGCTGGCGTCCATCCTCCTCCTTGATGCATGGCCCTTGCGTCATCTGCCTCAGCCTGCATCTGCCAGACTAGGCTGGCAGAGGGGACGGGGCAACATGCGAAAGGGCCGGGGTTGCGGCATGCCCCGCGACCCCGGCCCGTTTCATGGCCCCAAGCGTTTCCTGACGGCGGTCAGGCGGTGCTGGACCCGGCGGCTTTGGTATTGTCCGGTTCGGGCCGGCCCAGCATCCGCCGCACCAGCACGAAGAACAGCGGCACGAACAGCACCCCCAGCACCGTGGCCGAGACAGTGCCGCCCAGCACCGTGGCGCCGATGGTGTTGCGCCCGTTCGCCCCGGCGCCCGCCGACAGGACCAGCGGCAGCACCCCCAGCGAGAAGGCGACCGAGGTCATCATGATCGGCCGGAACCGCTGGCGCGCGGCCTCGGTCACCGCCTCATAAAGCGGCTTTCCGGCATCGGCCTCTTCGCGGGCAAACTCGACGATCAGGATGGCGTTCTTGCCGGTCAGGCCGATCACGGTCAGCAGACCGACCTGGAAGAATACGCCGTTCTCGAAGCCGCCCAGCCAGGCGCCGACCAGCGCCCCCAGAACCCCGATGGGCATGGCCAGCATCACCGCAAACGGGATCGACCAGCTTTCGTAAAGTGCCGCAAGGCACAGGAACACCACCGCCAGGGACAGCGAGTAGAGCAGCGTCGTCTGGCTGCCTGCCTGCTGTTCCTCAAGCGAAAGGCCGGTCCATGCCACCTCGAAGCCCGGCGGCAATTGCGCGCCCAGTTCCTCGATCGCGGTCATGGCCTCGCCCGACGAGACGCCGGGGGCGGGGCTGCCCTGGATCTGCATCGCCGGCACGCCGTTATAGCGCGTCAGACCCTGCGGGCCGTAGCTCCAGCGGCCCTCGGCAAAGTTCGAGAACGGCACCAGCCCGCCGGAATCGTTGCGCACCCGCCATTTGTCGATATCGGTCGGGACCGCGCGCGAGGTCGGCTCGCCCTGCACATAGACGCGCTTGATCCGGCCCCGGTCGATGAAGTCGTTGACATAGCTTCCGGCCCAGGCGACCGACAGCAGACTGCCGACATCGGTGGCCGAAACCCCCATGGCACCGGCCTTCATCCAATCGATGTCCAGATTGTATTGCGCCGCGTCCTCAAGCCCGTTCGGGCGGGCCGAGGCGATGCGTGCGTCCCCACCCGACATGCCCAGCAACTGGTTGCGCGCATCCAGAAGCTGCTCATGCGGCTGGCCGGCGCGGGCCTGCAGATAGAAGTCGAAGCCCGAGACGTTGCCCAGTTCGATCACCGAGGGCGGCACGATCGGGAAGACCATGGCATCGCGGATCTGCATGAAGGCGGGGAAGGCGCGGCCGGCGATGGCCTGCACCGACTGGTCGGGGCGCGGGCGCTCCTCCCAGTCCTTCAGCCGCACGAAGGCGATGCCCATGTTCTGGCCCTGACCGGCAAAGCTGAAGCCCGAGACCCCGAACATGGATTCGACGTTTTCGGCCTCGTTTTCGGTGAAGTAATGGCGGACCTGATCAATCACCGCCTCGGTGCGCTCGGCCGTGGCGCCGGTCGGACCCTGGACCAGCACGAACATGATGCCCTGATCCTCGTCGGGCAGAAAGCCCGTGGGGGTGCGCAGGAACAGCATGACCATGGCGGCGCCGATGCACAGATAGATCACCATCATGCGCAGGGGTTTGCGGATGATCCAGCCCACCGACCAGCCATAGCGTTCCATGACCCAGTCAAAGCCGCGGTTGAAGAGGCCGAAGAAGCCGCGCGACTTGTGGCCATGCTCGTTTTTCAGCAACGTGGCGCAAAGCGCCGGGGTCAGCGTCAGCGCCACCACGACCGACAGGCCCATGGCCGAGGCGATGGTGATCGCGAACTGCTTGTAGATGACCCCGGTCGAGCCGCCAAAGAAGGCCATCGGCACAAACACCGCCGACAGAACCAGCGCGATACCGATCAGCGCGCCGGTGATCTGGCCCATGGATTTGCGCGTCGCCTCAAGCGGCGGGATGTCCTCTTCCTCCATGATGCGCTCGACGTTCTCGACCACCACGATGGCGTCATCGACCAAAAGGCCGATGGCCAGAACCATGGCCAGCATGGTCAGCGTGTTGATGGTGAAACCCAGCGCCGCCAGCACCCCGAACGTGCCCAGAAGCACGACCGGGACCGCCAGCGTCGGGATCAGCGTCGCGCGCCAGTTCTGCAGGAACAGCAGCATGACGAAGAACACCAGCACGATGGCCTCGATCAGCGTCTTGACCACTTCCTCGATCGAGATCAGCACGAAGGGCGTGGTGTCATAGGGGATGACATAGCTCATGCCCTCGGGGAAGAACTCGGCGAATTCCTCCATCCGCTCCTTGACCCGCTCGGCAGTGTCCAGCGAGTTGGCGCCCGAGGCCACGCTGATCGCCAGACCTGCCGCCGGCTGGCCGTTATAGCGCGCTTCGGTCAGGTAATCCTGGGCGCCGATCTCGACGCGGGCCACGTCCTTGAGCAGGATCAGGCCGCCATCGGCCTCGGCGCGCAGGACGATCTGCTCGAAATCCGCCGGCGTCGACAGCAGCGATTGCGCGGTGATGGTGGCGTTCAGCATCTGCCCGGCCGGGGCAGGGCGGTCGCCGAACGAGCCCGCCGAAATCTGCGCGTTCTCGGCCGAGACCGCCGACACGACATCGCCCGGCGTCAGCTCATAGGCGGCAAGCTTGGACGGATCGAGCCAGATCCGCATCGAATATTGCGCACCAAAGACCTGCACCGAACCGACGCCCTCGACCCGGCTCAGGTCGTTGACGATGTTCGAGATCAGATAGTCCGACAGGTCCACCTGTTCATAGCGATCGTCGCTGGAGGTCAGGCCGATCACCATCAGAAAGCCCGTGGTCGATTTCTCGACCGTGATGCCCTGACGCTGGACGGGTTCGGGCAGCAATGCGGTCGCCTGCGCCAGCTTGTTCTGCACCTGCACCTGGGCGATGTCGGGATCGGTCCCGGTCTCGAAGGTCAGGTCGGTGGTCGAGAGCCCGGCCGAGCTTGAGGACGAGCTGAAATAGCGCAGCCCGTCCAGACCCGTCATCTGCTGTTCGATGATCTGGGTAACGGTATTGGACACCGTTTCGGCCGAGGCACCGGGATATGTCGCACGGATCGACACGGTTGGCGGTGCGATCTGCGGATATTGCGCGACCGGCAGCGAAAGGATCGACAGAATCCCCAGCCCCATGATCAGGATCGAGATCACCCAGGCAAAGACCGGACGATCAATGAAAAAGCGCGCCATTTGCGTTTCCTGTCCTGTGTTCTTGTGGTCGCGGCTCAGTTCGCCGCGTCGGTGGCCGGTTCCGCGGCGGATTCAGCGGCAGGTTCTGCGCCCTCGGCCGGAGCCTCGGCCTTGTCGGAGGAGGCATCCGC
>JAGPGI010000210.1 GCA_018056045.1 Paracoccus sp. (in: a-proteobacteria) | reverse complement strand
CGTCTATTCAGTGGGGGCTTGAGTCCTTTTCATAGGCGAGGATTTCATGAGATTCGATAAGATATCTGCCGCTTGGGCAAATTACAGGAATGGTCAGGTCGCCACCGCCATTCATCCCGAAGACCATATGATGAATACCAGCGTCAAACTCGATGATTATGAAATTGTCGGAGAGTCGGGGCTTCAGGTGGTTCTTTCGGCGCTGGCGATTTCCCGCAAGCAGACGGTCTATCGGATCATGGATTTCGGTTGCGGCCATGGGCGGGTCGCAAGATACCTCCGGGCCGCGTTCCCAAAGGCCGAAATGTGGTGTTCGGATATCGATCCCGATGCGGTGGCGTTCTGTGCGAAAACATTCAACGCGCATGGGGTGCAGTCGACGTCGAATTTCAATGATCTGAAGCTGCCGTCAGGCTTGGATCTGATCTGGGTTGGCTCGGTCTTTACCCATCTGGATATGGCCCGGGTAGAGGTGCTTTTTGACAAGCTTTACGGCGCGCTTGGTCGCGGGGGGCTTTTGATCGCGACGTTTCACGGCCAATACTATTACGAGATGACGAAAAAAGACCCGAAAAAGGCCATCAGCCATGCCGAGGTTCTGCGCCAGTTTGAAGAAAAGGGGCACGGCTACATGCCCTATGCGCAGAAAACCTCGCAGGTGGGCATGAATGATTGGGGCGTCTCGGCGAGACGATTCGATCATGTCTTCAGACTGGGGCAGCGGCATCAAGGCGCCCAGATGGCTATGTTCGCGGAACAGGCTTGGGCCAATTTTCACGACGTCGCCGCCTGGATCAAGCAATAAGGGTGCCCTGAGGGCGCTGGCCCTGCCGGGTGCCTTGGCAGGGCTTTGCGGCATCGGGCCGCGCCACCCCTTGCCCGAGCGGGTGAGGTCGGCCGCGCGGGGCGCGGGTCTGTCATCGACCTTGTGGCGCGCGACCCTTGCCGCCGGGGCGCGCTCAGCCTAAAGACTTTGCCGAAGACGAAATTCAAGGCGAGGCAGCAACAAGATGCGCGGCAAGGGCAAATCGACCATCGTGTGGTTGCTGATGGGGATGCTGATCCTGGGATTGGGCGGCTTTGGCGTGACCAATTTCTCGGGCGGATCGGCCGATATCGGCTCGGTGGGCGAGGTCGAGATCTCGGCCAATGACTACGCCCGCACGCTGCGCGCGGAAATGCAGGAATTCTCGGCCCGGACCGGGCGCCAGCTTTCGGCCGCCGAGGCCAAGGCCATCGGCGTCGATCAGCAGGCTCTGGCGCGGCTTTACACCGCCGCCTCGCTGGAGGCCGAGGCGCAGCGCCTTGGCGTTTCCGTGGGCGACAAGGCGGTGCTGGACCAGATCGCCGCCGCCCCCGCCTTTCGCGGTCTTGATGGCAAGTTCGACCGCGCCGTCTATGCCGACACACTGCGCCGCGAGGGCCTGACCGAGGCCGAGTTCGAACACGACCTGCGCATGGACGAGGCGCGGCTGATCCTGCAGCGCGCGACGCTGGCCGGCGTGACCGCACCCGCGCCGGTGACCGCGCTGACCGAGCAATGGCTGCTTGAAACCCGCGACATCGGCTGGACTGAACTGACCGCCGCCGATCTTCCCGCCCCGGTGGCGCTGCCTGATCAGGCCACGCTCGAGGCATGGCATCAGGCCAATGCCGACCGCTTCACCGCGCCCGAGATCCGCAAGATCAGCTATGTCTGGCTGACCCCCGAAATGCTGGAAAGCAAGGTCGAGCTGGACGAGCAGGCGCTGCGCGACCTCTATCAGGACCGCATCGACGAATTCGAGCAGCCCGAGCGGCGCATGGTCGAGCGGCTGGTCTTTCCGACCATGGCCGCTGCCGAAGAGGCCAAGGCGCGTCTTGACCGTGGCGAGCTGACATTTGAACAACTGGCCGGCGAACGCGGGCTGGCGCTTTCCGACATCGATCTGGGCGAGGTGGCCGAGGCCGATCTGGATGCGGCGGGTGCTGCGGTCTTTGCGCTCGAGCAGCCCGGCGTTGCCGGACCCGCGGCCTCGGATCTGGGGCCGGCGCTGTTCTCGATGAACGCGATTCTGGAGCCGGTGAATATCCCCTTTGAGCAGGCCCGCGACGATCTGCGCGTCGAGGCGGCTCTAGATCGTGCCCGCCGCCAGATCGAGGATCAGTCGGACGAGTTCGCCGACCTTCTGGCCGGTGGCGCCACGCTTGAGGACATGACCAAGGAAAGCCCGATGCAGTTTGGTCAGATCGACTGGAGCGCCGGGCTCGAGGCCGAGCCGGAAAGCATCGCCGCCTATCCGGAATTCCGCGAACGCGCGGCGGCGGTGACCGAGCGCGACTTCCCCGAACTGGCCGATCTTGGCGATGGCGGCGTCTTTGCGATGCGTCTGGACAAGATCGAGCCACCGGCGCTGATCCCCTTTGCCGAGGTCCGCGACCGCGTGGCCGAGGACTGGCTGCAGAACGAAACCCACCGCCAGTTGCTGGCTCTGGCCGAAGAGCGTCACGTCGCGGCCGAGGCCGCCGCCGAAGCGGCCATCGAGGCCGTCCCGGCGGCGTCGACCGATCCGGTCGCGCAGGCCGCGGGCGCGCTGAAGCCTGCCGCACCCACCGCCCCGGCGGCAGAGGCGCCCGCCGCGCCGGCGCAGGTCGCGACCGGCCTGACGCGTGGCGGTTTCATCAACGGCGTGCCGCAGGAGCTGGTGGCACAGGCCTTCGAGATCACCGAACCGGACCGGATGCAGGTGGTCGATGCCGACAACCGGGTGTTTCTGGTGACACTAGACGCGATTCACCCGGCCGCCAGCGATGACGACGAGGCGCGGCAGGTCCGCGACGGTATCGACGCGCGTCTGACCGATGCGATGCGTCAGGACGTCTTTGATTACTTCACCCGTGCGCTGCAGGCGCAGGCGGGCGTGACCGTGAACCAGACCGCCGTCGACGCGGTCAATGCACAAGCGCAGTGATGGACATCTCTCCTGAATTTTCCGCCTTTGAGGCAGGCTGGGCGGCGGGCCGCAACCAGCTTCTGACCATCCGGCTGGCCGCCGATCTGGACACGCCGGTCAGCCTGATGCTGAAGCTGGCCGAAGCGGCGCCGAATTCCTTCATGCTGGAAAGCGTGACCGGTGGCGAGGTCCGCGGCCGCTATTCCTTTGTCGGCATGAAGCCGGACCTGATCTGGGAATGCCGTGACGGCAAGGCGCGGGTCAACCGCAATGCCCGCTATTCGGGCGAGTTCACCCCGGACGAGCGCCCGGCGCTGGACAGCCTGCGCGCCCTGATCGGCGAATCCCGCATCGACATGCCCGATGGCGTCCCAGCCGGCGCAGCGGGCCTGTTCGGCTATCTGGGCTATGACATGATCCGGCTGGTCGAGCGGTTGCCCGACATCAATCCCGACGCGCTTGGCCTGCCGGATGCGATGATGCTGCGCCCTTCGGTCGTGGCGGTGCTGGACGGCGTCAAGGGCGAGGTCGCGCTATGCGCCCCGGTCTGGCATCAGGACGGCCTGCCAGCCCGCGCGGCTTACGCGCAAGCCGCCGAGCGGCTGATGGAGGCGCTGCGTTCGCTGGACCGCCAGCCCAGCGAACCGCGCGCCCTTGGCCATGACCTCAAGGTCGGCGAGCTGCGCAGCAACTTTACCAAAGAGGGCTATCTGGCCGCCGTCGAAAAGGCCAAGGATTACATCCGCGCCGGCGACATCTTTCAGGTCGTACCCAGCCAGCGCTGGTCGATGGATTTCCCCCTGCCGCCATTCGCGCTGTATCGCAGCCTGCGGCGCACGAACCCGTCGCCCTTCATGTTCTTCCTGAACTTCGGCGGCTTTCAGATCGTCGGCGCCAGCCCCGAAATCCTCGTGCGCCTGCGCGGCGGCGAGGTGACGGTGCGCCCCATTGCCGGCACCCGCCCGCGCGGCGCCACGCCCGAGGAAGACAACGCCCTTGAGGCCGATCTGCTGGCCGATCAAAAGGAACTGGCCGAGCATCTGATGCTACTGGACCTTGGCCGCAACGATGTCGGCCGGGTGGCCAAGATGGGCACGGTGACGCCGACCGAGAAGTTCATCGTCGAGCGTTACAGCCATGTGATGCACATCGTCTCGAACTTGGTGGGTGAACTTCGCGAGGGCGAGGACGCCTTGTCCGCGCTGCTGGCGGGGATGCCTGCGGGCACCGTGTCCGGCGCGCCCAAGGTCCGCGCGATGGAGATCATCGACGAGCTGGAACCCGAAAAGCGCGGCGTCTATGCCGGTGGCGTCGGCTATTTCGCGGCGAATGGCGAAATGGACATGTGCATTGCGCTGCGCACCGGGGTCATCAAGGACCAGACGCTGTATATTCAGGCCGGTGGCGGCGTCGTCTATGACAGCGACCCCGAGGCCGAGTTCATGGAAACCGTGAACAAAAGCCGCGCCTTGCAAAGGGCGGCCGAAGAGGCGGCGCGGTTTGTTCGGGGGAATGGTTAGTCAGTGAGAGGGGCTATAGCCCCAAGCGTTGCAATTCGGCGCGGATGTCCGAAATCCACATTCTCAAACGCTCGGGATTAATTCTCCAAGCTCGAAACGCGTTTTCGGTGTTTTGCAAGGTTTGGTAAATCGCCAACTTGCCGCGCAATTGCATGGTCGTACTTGCCAATTTGAGAAGCTGAGCTGCGCCGAAGTCAATTCGGTCGGTGTTCATTGTGCTTTGATAGCTGATTTTCTTTTCAATTTTTGAGCCGACCGCGCGATTGATCCCGGAATCGCAGAATTGCATGCAAATCCATGCATCCGGCCACGCCTTCAGCAAGCGCCCTCGCGCGACGGCATGATCGACATCATATTCATGAAGTGAATAGGTTTCGTCGTCGATTTCACTCAGCGCCTTGATAGCATCGCGGCGGTAGTTGCGCTTGCTCGCCTTCATCCAGATCTGCGTCAGTGAAGGTGCTGATAATGATGCAGAGTGCAGAAAGCGTGTTCCACCAAGGGGCGGATCGAGCAGCTTTTCCAGTCTCATACCGTGAGACTTGCTCCAGGATGTCAGTGCGGCCAAATTCTTAAAGGCGGCGGGCATGTAGCCTAGTGTTTCAATTGCCTCCGGAAGGTCCATTGCATGGGTTAAGTTCAGAGCGGGAATTTCTTCAAAAAACAAATCATTTTTAGGCATTTAACATCTCATTTTGGTGTCCGGCGCTATTTTCCTCGCCGTGTCTGTCCATGGCGCGCAGGATCGCGCCATGGGCGATGAGCAAAAGTGCGGTGCCGGCAAGGCTATCCAGTACTGCAAGGATGCTTTTCAGCAGTGGGCCTGTCTCGAACTTCTGGTGAAGGGAACCGTGCTCGTTCACGACATGCCTATGACCTCAATCCTCGCCCCGATAGGGCTGGACATATTGCAGCGCCATGTCCCAAGGGAAAAAGATCCAGGTGTCCTGGCTGACCTCGGTCACATAGGTCTGCAC
>JAGPGI010000209.1 GCA_018056045.1 Paracoccus sp. (in: a-proteobacteria) | reverse complement strand
TTGCTGTTCGGCTCGGGTGCGGCACTGGGCTGGGTCGTGGGAACGCGGCTGGCACCGTGGCGGGGCGCTCTGGACGGGGTGGCGCTGACGCCTGCAACTGGCGCGCAAATGCTCGACGATGCCTCGCGGCTTTCGGCGACGCCCGTCGCCAGACATATCGTTCTGACGGATGACCCCGGCGCGGCGCTGATCGCCCGGCTGCGCAGCGAACTTGCTGAGGCGCGCAGCGCGGGCCGGCCGCTCTGCCTTTCTGCCGCAAGGCATTCGATGGGCGGGCAATGCATCCCGCGCATGGGGACCGCGCTCACATGGGACAGCGGCCGGATCGAGATCGACAGCATCGCCCGGACCTATCGCGCGGCGGCAGGCGCGCGCTGGTCGCAGATCATCGCCGCGCTGGACCCGGCCGGGCTGTCGCCCAAGGTCATGCAATCCAACCATGATTTCGGCATCGCCGCGACATTCTCGGTCAACGCCCATGGCTGGCCGGTGCCTTATGGCCCGATGGGCGCGACCGTGCGCAGCATTGATCTGATGTTGCCCGACGGTGAAATCGTCACCGCCTCGCGCAGCGAAAACCCCGATCTGTTCGGCATGGCCATGGGCGGCTATGGCCTGATCGGCCTGATCCTGTCGGTCGAGGCCGAGGCGGCTCCGAACCAGCGGCTGACGCCGAGCTTTCAGACCATGCCGGGCGGCGGCCTGGCAGACGCCTTTGCCACGGCACTGGCCGATCCTGCGGTGAGCATGGCCTATGGCCGGCTGTCGGTGGCGCGGGCCGAGTTCCTGCGCGGCGGGCTGATGATCGCCTATCGCCCGGATGCGGATCAGCAGGATCTGCCGCCGGCCGAGGGCTCGGGCTGGGCCTCGCGCGCGGCGGCATGGGTCTATCGCCGCCAGCTTTACCGCGAGCCGGTCAAGGCCGCGCGCTGGTGGCTCGAGGCCGGGCTGAACCCGCGCCTTGGCGGCGGATCGACGCGCAATTCGCTGATGAACGAGCCGGTCGCGACGCTGGACGACGGTGATCCGACCCGCACCGATATCCTGCACGAATATTTCGTCAGCCCCGACCGCTGGGACGATTTCCTGACGCTTTGCCGCGCGGTGATCCCCGGCAGCTATCAGGAAATGCTGAACGTCACCATTCGCCATGTCGCCGCCGATCCCGAAAGCTGGCTGAGCTATGCGCCGGTGCCGCGTCTGGCCGCCGTGATGTCCTTCAGTCAGGAAATGTCCGCGCGGGCCGAGGCCGACATGGCCCGCCTGACCCGCGACATGATCGAGGGCATGATCGCCATTGGCGGCAGCTATTACCTGCCCTATCGCCCGCATGCGCGGCCCGACCAGTTCCACCGCGCCTATCCGCGTGCCGCCCAGTTCGCGGCCCGCAAGCGCGAGCTGGACCCGGGTCTGGTTCTGCGCAATGCGCTTTGGGACAATTATCTGGGGGTCTGATGGGGTTTCACCGCAAGCTGGCGCTGGTCTATGCGCTGATCCTTTTCGCAGCGGCGGCGCTGAACTATGTGCCGGGGCTGACCGATGCCGAGGGCCGCGTCTTTGGCGTCTTCGCGCTGGACGTCTTTGACGACCTGCTGCATCTGGCCTCGGGGATGTGGGCCCTGGCGGCGGCGCTGATCTCGACCCGTGCGGCGCGGACTTTCCTGCGCATCTTCGGGGCGCTTTATCTGCTGGACGGGCTGTTGGGGCTGTGGACGGGCTCGGGCTTTCTGGATCTGGGGATCGTCAATTACGGGGTGCTTGACCTGCCCTTCGGCTTCAAGATCCTTGCCAGCGGGCCGCATATCCTGCTGGGGGGTGTCGCGCTGGCGGCGGGGCTGCGTAAATGAGTGTTCTCTGGCGCTGGACAAGGCGGCTTCTTCTGGCGGTCCTGCTGGTCGCCGTCCTGCTGGCGCTGCCGGTCCTGCGCAACGAAACCATGTGCCGGGGCACGCCCCTGCCGCCGGACCACAAGCCGATCGTCAGCCAGACCCGGCCCGAGGAACGCACGTTCACCACCTATCCCGAATGGCACATCGTTCACGCCTATGAGGATTATGCCCGCGTGATCGCCAAGGCCGATCCGCATGATTTCGGCTATTTCCAGGCGATCTCGGGCTTTTGGTCCTCGCTTTGCCCGCTGACCGCGCTGGCGGATCAGCATGGCGGCTTTACCACCGAATCCAAGATGACGCTTTATACCATCGGCATCAGCTTCACCGCCGAGATGGCGTTGAAGGCCGCCTATGAGGAAACGCTTGGCCGCGCGGCGACATGGACGCGCGGGCTGGATCACAGCGCGCTGGACCGGCTGTCGGCGGGGCAGGCCGCCGAATACGCGGCCTTTTTGCAGCAGACGCCATGGTATCTGTGGGATTTCCGCCGCGATGCGCAGGCGCTGGATGCCGCCGCAGGCAGCGAGTTGCGCGACCGCGAACGGCGGCTGGCTTTGGGTCTGGAATACCGGGCCAAGGCCGCTTACGCCGGGATGATCGCCGGGGCGGTGGCGGCAACGGGGCAGGACGAACTGACCCTGCGCGCCGTGGTCGCCGGCATGACCCCCGAGGCGCTGGCCGCCATCCCCGGTATCAAGGTCATCCAGCGCCGCCCCGAGGGGATCGAGATCGAAACCCCCCGCTATCGCGCCCTGACCCATATCCTTGAGCGCATCGCCGATCAGCGTGGCCAGATGGTCGAGATCGCCGGAAATGACGATATTCTGCTGACCGCGATCAGTCCCGATCCTGACCATCCCGGCGCCATCTTTACCTTTCCGCTGCAGGGCAGCCCAGAGTTCCGCCACCTGATCACGGTCAAGGTGCCCGAGCTTTCAACGACCCTGCGCGAGCTGGAAGATGGCGGCGCGCGGCTTGAACATATCCACGATTACTGATGGCGCGGCTGGCCGCATATGCGTTGGCCGTGGCCCTTGGCTGGCTGGCGCTGATGGCGGGCGGCATGTTCATTCCCGGTGCGGCGCCGGCGGCGCTGGTCTTGCTGCCGGAGCATGACTTTCTGACGCGCCTGCCCGAATCGGCGCGGCTGGTCGATGCCTCGGGGCGATTTGGCGTGACCGTCACCGGCGCGGGCACGGGCCAGCTTTACGCGGCGGGTGCCGTTCTGGTCCTGCCGGCGGGCCTGCCGCTTTGCGTCGATCCGCGCCGTGATCGCCGCTGACCTTGCATCGTCGCAATCCCTGCTCCATCTAGGGGACAACCCGTCCGTATGAGGAATTCCGATGCTTGAGCTTGGCTCCGCCCCCACCGACAAGGCCCCCGCCGATATCATCAAGGACGTGACCGAGGCGACATTCATGGCCGATGTCATCGACGCCTCGATGACGGTTCCGGTGATCGTCGATTTCTGGGCGCCGTGGTGCGGCCCGTGCAAGACCCTTGGCCCCCAGCTCGAGGCCGAGGTCGCCCGCCACAAGGGCCGCGTCCGCATGGCCAAGATCAATGTGGACGAAAACCAGATGATCGCGGGCCAGCTGCGCGTGCAGTCGATCCCCACCGTCTATGCGTTTTTCCAGGGCCAGCCGGTTGACGCATTCCAGGGCGCGGTCCCGGCCAGCCAGATCAAGCAATTCGTCGAAAAGCTGGTGGCTCTGGGGGGTGACGATGGCGGTCTGGCCGAGGCGCTTGACGCCGCCGAGGCCATGCTGGCCGAAGGCGCCGCCGAAGACGCCGCCGAGACCTTTGCCGCCATTCTTGGCGAAGAGCCGGAAAACCCGCAGGCCCGGGGCGGTCTGATCCGCGCCCATCTGGCCGCGGGCCATCCCGATCAGGCCGCCGAGGCGCTGGCGCAGGTTCCTGCCGCCATTGCCGGCGCCGCCCCGGTCGAGGCCGCCCGCGCCCAGTTGCAACTGGCGCGTCAGGCCGAGGATGCCGGCCCGCTGGACGACCTGCGCCACAAGGTCGAGTCTGACCCTGCCGACCAGCAGGCGCGGTTCGACTATGCGACTGCGCTGCATGCGGCGGGCGAGATCGAGGCGGCGATCGACCAGCTTCTGGAATCCTTCCGCCGCGACCGCGACTGGAACGAGGGCGCGGCGAAAGCCCAGCTCATCACCATTTTCGATGCGCTGAAGCCGACCGATCCGATTGCGCAAAAAGGCCGCCGGCGGCTGTCGTCGCTGATCTTTGCCTGAGCCATGTCGCGCGGCCCCGACCTGCCCGAGACGATTCCGCTGTTCCCGCTGCCGGGCGCGGTCCTGATGCCGCGCACGCGCCTGCCCTTGCAGATCTTTGAGCCGCGCTATCTGCAGATGGTCGAGGATGTGCTGAAGACCCCCTCGCGGCTGATCGGCATGATCCAGCCGGCCGAGGGTGGGCTGGAATCGCTGGCCGCCGTCGGCTGCGCCGGCCGCATCGTCGGCTTTGCCGAGCTGGAGGGCGGGCGGCTGATGATCTCGCTGAAGGCGCAGTCGCGGTTTCGGCTGCGCGAGGTGCAGCCGGGCTTCACCCCCTATCTGCGCGCCGAGGTCGATTGGACGGGCTACGAGACCGATCTGGCCCGCGACGCCGAGGGTGACGCCGGGTTTGAACGCACGCAGTTCATGGCGCGGCTGACGCGCTATATTGCGCTGCGCGGGCTGTCGGCCGACTGGGATTCCGCCGAGGCCTCGGATGACGAGATGCTGGTGAATTCGCTGGCCATGCTGCTGCCCCTGTCACCCGAGGAAAAACAGGCGCTTCTGGAATGCGCAACGCTGGCCGAGCGGCGCATGCTTCTGGACGGGCTTATGGAATATGCGCTGTGCGGCGGCGACAATGAGGAGACGATCCAGTGAGTGAGACCCCCGAAACGCAAGATCGCGGATTTGACCGCCACATGCTCGAGGCGCTGGTCTGCCCGGTCAGCCATGCGACCCTGCGCTATGACGCCCGCGCGCAGGAACTGATTTCCGAGACCGCCGGTCTGGCCTTCCCGATCCGCGACGGCATCCCGATCATGCTGCTGAACGAGGCGCGCCAGATCAAGGCGTGAGGGGGGCGGGCCGCTGCCAAGACAAGGCCTGCTTCACCCCCATATCCGTTACCTTGTAACGCTATGTGTCTGACCCCCAAAAGCCGTCGTTTGGATGAAGCTGGTGAAACAGCCAGCCGTGTGTCAGACGGCCTTTCACTCGGGCTCACGGCGAGCAATCCAGGCGTCGAAATTTTTGTGAGCCCGGTCGGTAAGCATTGGTGCGAAGTTCTGCGGGTTAGCCTTGTATAGGCAGTGCCGCATCTCCGTAAACGGATTCATGGTGCCCATCCACAGCCTATCCGTCCTGCCATATCTGAAAATCGCGCCGGATCCCCGCCGTGGCACGCCACCATTCCGAGGCCCGCGTGCGTGTCTGATGGGCGTCAAAGGCAGACTGATCGGCAAAGCACTCCTCGACGCGCCAGATCATCGAATCGTCGCTTTGAGTGACCTCAAAGGACAGGCAGCCCGGCTCGGCGCGGCTCAGGCGGATATGTTCGGGCAG
>JAGPGI010000208.1 GCA_018056045.1 Paracoccus sp. (in: a-proteobacteria) | reverse complement strand
GCGTCGGGGGCGGCGTCGAACTCCATGCCGGGAAAGCGGTCATGCCAGGCGGGACCGTTGGCGACCAGCGAATCCCACCGCTCGGAGCGCCAGCGTTCGGCGATGCGGCTGCGCTCGAGCACCAGATGCGGGATACCGGCGCGGCCCAGATGCTCGCTCATGGCGATGCCTGCCTGGCCGGCACCGACGACAAGCGTGTCGATCTTGTCAACTGACATTTCTGCGTCCTTTTTCCGGGTTGCGGAGGATGGCCGCAAACACCGGCAAACATCCCGCAGCCAACCTAGCCCCGGCAAGAAAACCCGAAAATTACCGTTTTCTGCACCAAGCCTTAGGCAGAGCCTATGCTGCGGTTCTGGACGCCCGGGGCCGGAGCAAGGAGGAGGCTCGGCCCCGGCCCCGGCCCCGGCTCTCGGCGAGCACAAGATTGCTGCCATCGCCGAGCGGTTCGGCGATGGCACTCAGGTCACTCCTGCCCTTTGGTCAGCGCGGGCTAGAACTCAAAGGCCTCGACGGTCATGCGCCGGCCAAGCGTAAAGGCGTCCGCGACCAGCACCATCGGCGACAGATCCACATCCGAGGCACCATCCGCGACCAGCTTGGCCATCCGGGCGTAAAGCGCCGGGTATTCGCCCATGATCGTATCCTCGCCACCCGCGGGTCGGCCGTCGATTTCCAACAGGTTGCCGCCCATGCGCAGGGCAAGCCGGCCGCCATTGGTCAGGAACTCCATGTCCCATGTCTGCGGGCCGGTCTGGCGGAAATCGAAATCGGCGCTGATGCCTTGGGTCATCGTCAGCCGCGCGGCAATGGGGGCTTCGCGATTGGCAGGGAAATCCAGCTCGGCCCCGGTCAGATGCGCCGGGCTGGGCAGGATATGGGTCAGGATCGACAGCGCATTGATGCCGGGATCAAAGACCCCCATGCCGCCGGCCTCGAAAATCCAGTCCTGACCGGGATGCCACTTGCGCACATCCTCGCGCCAGATGATGCGGCCTTCGTCGATGCGCTTGCCGGCCAGCCAGCGCCGGGCGGCGGCGACCGCATGGGCCTCGCGCGAATGCCATGTCGCGTAGAGCGTGACGCCCTGATCGCGGGCGATGGCCTGCAATTCATGCACCTCGGACAGCGAGGCGCCGGGGGGCTTTTCCAGCATGACATGCCGTCCCGCCCGCAGCGCGGCGGCGGCGGCGGCAAAGCGCGGCACCGGCGGCAGACACAATGAGACGACGGCGATATCGGGCCGCGCCTCAAGCATGTGGTGGATGCCGGTAAATGCCTCGACCCCCTCGACGGTGCCGTGGCGCGAGACGGTGGCGGCCAGTTCCCAGTCGGGGCTGGCCGTCAGCGCCGGCACATGCTGGTCCAGCGCGATCTTTCCGATGCCGACAAGCGCGACTTTCATCAATGGCTGTCCTTTCCGACCTCGCGGCCCCGGCAACCTTTCAGGAAGTCGAAATCCGCCCCGGTATCCGCGCCCTCGACATGCTCATGGAAAAGCTGGGCATAGCCGCCATTCGGAACCGGCGCGGGGTTTTTCCATTCGGCCAGACGGCGAGCGATTTCCGCATCCGGCACGTCCAGATGCAGGCGGCGGTTTTCCACGTCCAGTTCAATCATGTCGCCAGTCTGCACGATGGCCAGCGGCCCGCCCCGCGCCGCCTCGGGCGAGGTATGCAGGACCACGGTACCATAGGCCGTGCCGGACATGCGCGCGTCCGAGATGCGGACCATGTCGGTGATGCCCTTTTTCAGCACCTTGGGCGGCAGGCCCATATTGCCGACCTCGGCCATGCCCGGATAGCCGCGAGGCCCGCACATCTTCAGCACCATGACGCTGTTTTCGTCGATCTCCAGCGCGTCGTCGTTGATGCGGGCCTTGTAGTCGTCGATATCCTCGAACACCACGGCCGGGCCGCGATGCTTCATCAGATGCGGGCTGGCGGCCGAGGGTTTCAGCACCGCGCCATCGGGCGCCAGATTGCCGCGCAGGACCGCGATTCCGCCATGTTCGGTCAGGGGCTTGTCGGCGGGCAGGATCACGTCCTCGTTCCAGTTCTTGGCGTCCTTGACCTCATCCCACATGGTCTTGCCGGATACGGTCAGCGCGTCCTTGTTCAAAAGCCCCGCCTCGCCCAGCCGCTTGATGACTACGGGCAACCCGCCGGCATAGAAGAATTCCTCCATCAGATACTGGCCCGAGGGCATCAGGTTCACGATGGTCGAGACGTCGCGCCCCAGCCGGTCCCAATCGTCCAGCGTCAGGTCGATCCCGACCCGGCCCGCGATCGCCAACAGGTGAATAACCGCGTTGGTCGAGCCGCCGATGGCGCCATTGGTGCGGATGGCGTTTTCGAACGCCTCGCGGGTCATCACGTCGCTGGGTTTCAGATCGTCCTTGACCATCTGCACGATGCGCCGCCCGGTCATCTGCGCCATGACGCGGCGGCGGCTGTCCACCGCCGGAATCGCCGCGTTGCCCGACAGCGCCATCCCCAGCGCCTCGGCCATCGAGGCCATGGTCGAGGCGGTGCCCATGGTGTTGCAGGTCCCGGTCGAGCGGCTCATCGACTGTTCGGCCTCAAGGAATTCTTCCTGCGTCATCTCGCCGGCCTTCACGGCCTCGGAAAACTTCCACAGATGCGTGCCCGAGCCCACACGTTCGCCCCGGAACCAGCCGTTCAGCATCGGCCCGCCGGTGACGACGATGGACGGAATGTCGGTCGAGGCCGCGCCCATCAGCAGACTGGGCGTGGTCTTGTCGCAGCCCACCATCAGCACCGCGCCGTCGATGGGCTGGGCGCGCATCGCTTCCTCGACCGCCATGGCGGCAAGGTTGCGATACATCATCGCGGTCGGGCGATAGGTGTTCTCGCTGGCCGAGAAAACCGGCACCTCGACCGGGAAGCCACCGGCTTCCCAGACGCCGGCTTTGACCTTTTCGGCCAGCTCGCGCAGGTGGCCGTTGCAGGGCGTCAGGTCGGCCCAGGTGTTCATGATGCCGATGACCGGGCGGCCGTCGAACAGGTCATGCGGATAGCCCTGATTCTTCAGCCAGCCACGGTGATAGATGGTGTCGCGCGAATTGCCGCCATACCAGTGCTGCGAACGCAGTTTGCGGGGCCAGGGGGCGGGGGTGAAATTCTTGCTCATGGCTGGACCTTTGGGCGGTTGGCGGTGTCTTGCTGTCGGACGCGCTGCGGCGCGCTGCCGCCCTTATGGGCGCCGGTTTCGATCTAGCCACAGAGCGACATGCTGGTAAAATGATATTCTCCGTATTCTGCATAGCGAAAGCGTCATGTCAAAGCCGCCAACCCGCCTGATGCTGAAGCCGGCGCAGTTGCGCCTGATTCAGCAGATCGCCGAACACGGCCAGTTGCAGCTGGCGGCCGAGACCGTGGGCATGACCCAGCCCGCCGCCTCGCGCATGCTGGCCGAGGCCGAGGCGCTGGTCGGCGCCCCCATGTTCCTGCGCCTGCCCAAGGGCATGGAGCCGACCGAGATCGGCCGTGCCGTCTTGCGTCGCGCCAATGCCATCCTGTGCGAGATGCTGAGCATGGGCGCCGATGTCGCGGCGCTGCGCAGCGGCATGGGGGGCGCGGTGCGGGTGGGCGCGGTGACCGGCCCCGCCGTCAGCTATCTCGTCAGCGCGATCCGCGAAATCAAGCAAAGCGCGCCCGATGCCGATATCACCGTCGACGTGATGCCCTCGCGCGAGCTGCTGACCTGTCTGGCGGCCGGCGAGATGGATTTCGTTCTGGCCCGCATCCTGCCGGAATTCGACAGTCAGGATTTCAACATCCTGCCGATGCGCGACGAAAAGGTCAGCTTTCTGGTCCGCGCCGATCATCCGCTGAGCCGGGCGGCCTCGGTGACGATGGTGGAACTGGCCGATCAGGAATGGATCATGCAGCAGCGCGGCGCCCCGATCCGCGAGGCGGCGCTGGGGGCCTTCGCCGATGTGGGCCTGCCCGAGCCGCGCAACATCGTCTCGAGCCCGTCGCTCTTGCTGACCATCGCCTATCTTGCGCAAAGCGACGCGGTGGCGCCGATGTCGGTCGAGGTCGCCGAGCTGCTGGTCCGTCCGCCGGTTTCGGCCGGATTTGCCATTCTGCCGGTGCCGGACGATATCCGCGTCACGCCCTATTACCTTCTGGATCTCAAGCGCCGGCCGCTGTCGCCATTGGCCACGCGGCTGCGCGAAAAGCTGGCGGCGATTTCCGGCAGCGCCCGGCCCGGAGCCGCGCCCGGCGCCATGGCTTGAAGCGGGGCGGGAAAGCCGCTAGCACCCCGCCTTTCGTCAAGGACCGCCCAGAGGGACGCGATGCGCGATCACACGCTTGCCATTGACTTCGGAACATCGAATTCCGCCGCCGCCGTGGTGCTGGACCGTCAGGTCCGCCGCCTTGCCATCGAGCCGGGGGCGGAAACCCTGCCGACCGCCGTCTTCTTTCCCGCGCGCGGCGGCGCCATGCGCATCGGTCAGGCTGCTTCGGATGCGCTGATCGAGGGCGCCGAGGGCCGTTACATGCGGGCGCTGAAAAGCGTGCTGGGAACGGCACTGTTTCATGAATCACGGCTGATCTCGGGGCGGCGGCGCACGCTTTCCGAGGTGGTGACGGCGTTTCTGGCGGAACTCCGGACCCGCGCCGAGGCGGCGTCAGGCCTGCGCTTTCGTCGCGCGCTGTCGGGCCGGCCAGTGCATTTTCACAGCAACGACCCCGAACGCGACGCGCAGGCCGAGAAAGACCTGCGCGGCTGCTATCTGGCGGCGGGGTTCGATGCGGTCGATTTCCTGCCCGAACCCGAGGCGGCGGCACTGGCCAGCCACGGGCTGGGCCGCGCCGGCGAGATCGGGCTGATCGTCGATATCGGCGGCGGCACCTCGGATTTCTCGGTGTTTCGCAGCATGGGCAATGCGGTCCAGATCCTTGCCAATCACGGCATCCGGCTGGGCGGCACCGATCTCGACCGGCTGGTGTCGCTGGCCCATGCCATGCCTGCGCTGGGGCATGGCGGCAAACTGCGGCGCGAGATGGGGCCGGGCCTGCTGCCGGTGCCCAATGCCATCTATGTCGATCTGGCGACCTGGGCCAAGATCCCGTTTCTTTACACGCCCGAGACCCGGCGCATGGCCGCTGACATGGCGCGCATGGCCGATGACCGGCGGACGATGGGCCGGCTGGTGACGGTTCTGGATGAGGAACTGGGCCATGAGCTGGCCTTTGCGGTCGAGCGCGGCAAGATCGCCGCCAATGGCAGCGATGCGGGCCGCATTGCCATGGGGTTCATCGAGCCGGGGCTGGCGCAGGTGCTGACACCGCAGGCGCTGGATGCGGCGCTGCGCGATTGCCGCGCCGACTTATACCAGGCCGCCGCCCAGACCCTGCGCATGGCCGGGGTCGCGCCGAATGATGTGGGCAGCGTGATCCTTGTCGGCGGCTCAAGCCTGATGGGCTTCGTCGCCGAGGAGGCCTTGCGGCTTTGCC
>JAGPGI010000007.1 GCA_018056045.1 Paracoccus sp. (in: a-proteobacteria) | reverse complement strand
TTCGCCGCGTTCATTGGTCAGCTCTTGCGGGGTGCCCAGATGGTCGGTCCAGTAAAGCAGCACCTGCCCTTCGTAATCGGATGAGCTGCGGCGGATCTGCGCGGCCGGGCGATGGCTGCCCGGCTCGTGGACATAGACGACGGCGAAGGCGTCCCGCGCCTGCGCGATGTCGCCCCTGCCCTCGGCCAGAAGATTGTCGCCATCCCACATATACCATGTGGTTTCCTCGGCGGTCAGCCGCGTCATCGGCGCGGGTCGGCCGCCCGTCCCGTCCACCTCGTCGGGGGGGTCATCGGCATCCTCGCCCGTCGCGAGATTGGCGGCGATCAGGGGGGCGGATTCCTCGCGGTGATGCTTGGCGATGCGCCGTCCCAGGGCGTCATAGGCAAAGCGCGTGGTGCGATTGACCCCGCCCACGGTCTCACGCACTTCGGTCAGCTGGTTCATGTCGTCGTAATCCAGCTGATAGACATGGCGCCCGCCCCAGCCGCGGCGCATCTCGATGCGGTTGCCGGCATCGTCATAGCGGTAATGGATATCGCCGCGCATCAGCAGTCGCCCGCCCACCACCGAGGCATTGCGCGGGCTTTCGACGCCGGCAAGGATGTTCCCGGCCGGATCGAAGGCGAAGATTTCGCGCGTCGCACCGGTCACGCGGCGCAACTGCTCGCGCGCGTCGTATTGAAAGGCGCGCTCGCCCCGGGCGACATCGCGGATGCTGCGGATCAGGCCGGCCTGATCATAGCCGTAATTGCGGCCAAAGGCCGGCGCGTCGCGGCGCTGGCGATAGGCGCGCTGGCGCTCGATCCGGCCAAGGGTGTCGTAATCGGTCTGCATGCCGATGCCGCCGCCCTCACGCAGGGTCTCGCGGCCCATACGGTCGCGGGTCAGTTGCAGGACATCGCGGTCCTGAAAGCTGAGCCGCTCGAACAGGCTGTCCTGATCATAGCTGTAACCGATGCGGCGGCCATCGGGCAGCGTGGTGGCAAGGCGTTCGCCGCGCAGCGACAGCTTATGGACGATCTCGACCCTGTCCTGCCTTTCGCGCAGCACGAGGCCGCGCGCATCATAGGCAAAGCCGACCCGGCGCATCTCGTTTTCGGCCTTGATCATGCGGCCCAGCACGTCAAAGCGATAGCTGGCCCATGACCCGTCCGAGCATTGCCGCAAGAGCAGCCGCCCCATCGCGTCGCGGGTCATCTGGTGACCGCGATGGCCGTCCTCGTAGCGGATGACATGGCCGGCCGGATCGTAGTGATAGCGCTGGCGGCGGCCGTCAAAGCCGATCTCGCCGATCAGGCGTTCGTCGGCGTCATATTCCAGCGCATAGATCTCGCCCGATTCGTTTTGCAGGCCGATCAGGTTCAGCTCGCTGTCATAGCTGTAGCGGAACCGGGTGCCGTCGGGATTGGTGCGCAGGACCGGCAGCGGCAGGCCGGCATAATCCCAGGCGGTGCGGTGGCCGGCGGGGTTGATATGCTCGATCAGGTTGCCGTCGGCGTCATAGGCCATGCGCGTCGTGCGGCCATCTGCGGCGACCATCTCGACCAGCCGGTCCAGCATGTCATAGCGAAAGCGGCTGGGGCCGGCGCCGTCGACGGTCTGCTCGATGACCCGGCCAAAGCTGTCGCGCAGATAGCGCACGCCCGCCCCCTGGGCGCGGCGCTCTTCGGCCAGCCAGCCCTGATGCGTCCATGAATAGCGCGCCAGCGCCCCCTCGACGTCGCGCACCACCAGCGGCAGGCCGCGGCGGTCGCGCAACATCAGGACCGTGTGATCGGTCGGATCGGTGAAGGAGATCAGGTTGCCGCGCGGATCATAGGTGGCGAGGCATTCATTCCCCAGCGCGTCGGCATGGCTGCCGACATTCAGGAAGTTCAGGCTGGCCGGATCGCGGCTGGCATAGGAAAAGGTCTCGGTCGCGCCGGTTTTGCTGGTATGGGCGACCAGCCGGCCGAATTCGTCATGCCGGTTGCGCTCGGTCCGGCCATTGGCGTCGGTGCGGCTTTCGCATTCGCCGAAGCGGTTGAATTCGACCAGGTTTTCATGGCCCAGCGGCGTAACGGAGCGGGTCACAAGGCCGCGCTGGTTCCAGAAATAGCGTTCGACATGGTTCTTGCCATTGCGCACGGTGCTGATACCGTTCTGCGGGTCATAGCCGATTTCGCGCGCATGGATGCCGCCATCGCCCCATGTCCGCACGCAGCGCGCATCAAGGCCCCGCGCCGGATCGTCCCATTCGAAATAGAATGACAGGCCGCTGCGCCGCGTCTCGCGCACCAGCAGCGCCTGATTATAGGTGTAAAGAAAGGCGATGCCGCCGCCATTGCGCGCCGCGATCAGATCGCCGGCAAGGTCATAGGCATAGGTGATCAGCGTCGCGCGGGTGTGACCATCGGTCTGCGAGATCTCGATGATGCGTCCGGCCGGATCGCAGGAGAACTGGTAGTCGATGCCGTCGCTGGCGCGCACATTGGCCAGACAGCCCCGGGAATCATAGCTGAGCGCGACCAGATTGCCGTTGCCGTCGCTCAGCGAGGTCAGGCGAAAGCGGCCGGCGCGGCGGGGACAGGCCGAGAGGCGCCGCAGAACCCCGTCGGACATGCGCAAAAGCCATTGCGCATCCGATTCCCGCGTCGCCGTCAGCTGCTCGGCGCGATGATAGAAGCTCTGCCCCGGCTGCATTCGCGGCAACAGGATCAGCCGGCCGTGCTCCAGCCTGAGCAGGCTGTATTCGGGGGTCTCGGCCAGCTCGATATCCAGCGGGTGATGCCATTTCCGGCCCAGCATCCCGTCATGATCCGAGGATGACAGCCAGTATCTGTCCCAGACCACCGGCACCGGGCCGCCCATGACCAGTTCGGTTTCGGTGGCGTAAAGCTCGCCGGTGGCGACATCGACGGGGTGGCCGGTAAAGACGCGCCGGCCAAAGCCCTGACCGATGCGCCCGCCCAGAACGCCGCCATTGGCGCCGATGACCGAGGCGCCGATGCGGCTGCCCAACGCGCCGCCCAGAGCCTCGCCGATGACGCCGCCAAAAGGACCGAGCACCGCCCCGCCGACATAAGAGCGGCCGACCGACAGGCCGCATCCGGCCAGCCCGCACCAGTTGGCCGCGACGAATGCCGCGCTGCCCTCGGAAAACCCGGTCACCGCGCCACCGGCCATGGCGGTGCCGACGGCAAGGTTCGCGGTTGCGCCGGACGGTGCCGCCCCGCCCCCGGCCGGGATCGGCAGATAGGCCAGCGACCCGTTGCCGATCCGGATATGGGACAGATCGGACGCGACGACGCCGTCGCATTCGCTGCGGTCGCCTGCGCGCGCGGCCGGATACTGGTTGATGAAGACGCTGTCCGAGCCGGTGGCGATGCGGCGGATGCCAAAATCGCTGCTGGCGACGGTATCCAGCACCGCACGGGCGGCGGGCACCCGCGCCGGGCCCAGATAGACATTGGCCGAGCCGGTCAGGACCGGACCCGCTCCGCCGCCATTCAGGCCGTCATTCACATCTTCGTTCAGGTTCTCGTTCAGGCTGGTGCGCGTGCCACCACGCGCGGCCAGCGCGCCCCCCGCTGCCGCGATCACCGCCAGCGCCGCCTCTTCGGATGTGGCGCTGGCCACCAGCGCCGCACCAAGCGCCATCCCCACCGTCGCGCCGATCAGAAAGCCCATGAAGGTCGAGCAATGCTCGATCTGATGACCGATATGGGCGGCGGCCGGGGCGGCGGACATCTGGGACCTCAGCTATTCCAGGTAATAGATTCGAGAATGCTGTCAAAAACTACGGATAATTCTTCGAAATTTTCTTTTGCGGCGGTGACGACGACGGTATGGACGGTGCGGCTGTCGGGGTCGGCTTGAAAGAACAGTTGCCGCTGCTTGAGAACCACGGCCTGCGGCTTCATGCAGAATATCAGCTCGACGGCAGGATGATCGCCGAACTCGGTGTTCTGCCGGATGATCAGCTCGAAATTCTTGACCTGCGCCATCAGGTCACGCAATTGCCGGTTGACGAAACTGTCCAGATTCTCACCCGGTCCAAGCACGCCATGCGAGCAGAGCAGGTTGGGGATCACCTTGAGTTTCGGCGATGACGGCGCCACCCAGGTGATCATCGAGCGATCGGCCCAGCCCTCCGGCACCGTCAGAGAGTAGCATTCGGTTCGGCAAGTCGGCATGCTGGCCTCGGTTCAGGTCTCAGGCGCGTTTTCACGCGGATTGATGAATGTCTCGGCCCCCTCGATAACGATCTGTCCCTGAGTGACCATGATGAAATTGCGATCATTTGCGCGCAACAGGATCGTTGGCGCGTCCAGCACCACGCTGGTCGCGGCCTTGACCGAGACGCCGCCGGTCTGGGACACGGTGACGATGTCGTTGTTGACGGTGGTATATTGCCCCGCCGCCAGCACCTGCACCTCTTGCTTGCCGCGCGCGACGACCACGCTTTGGTTGCCCTGGCTGACCGTGACCCGGTCATCGCCGGTGACGGTCCGGCTATGGGCGCCGCCCACGCTCAGGCCGAGATCGCCGGCGATGTTCGCGGTCTGGTTCTGGCCGACGCTGATCGTGTGGTCATGGCCGACCACGGTGCTGTGATCTTTTTGCGCATGCAGATAGACCAGCTCGCGCCCGGCCTGATCCTCGAAGCTGAGCTCGTTGAAGCCCTGTCCCTGATGGCTGTTCGAGCGCCAGACCGTGCGGGTCCTGCCGGCAGGCAGGTCATAGGGCGCGGCGTTCTGGCCGTTATAGACGCAGCCGGTGACCAGCGGCCTGTCGGGGTCGCCGTCCAGAAACTCGACCACCACCTCCATGCCGATCCTCGGGATCACCACGCCGCCCCAGCCGTTGCCGGCCCAGGTCTGGCTGACCCGGCACCGCATCGACAGCGCCCCCTCGCGATCCCAGTGGAACCGCACGAGGATGCGGCCATGCTCGTCGCAATCGATCTCGCCCTCGCCGACCACGAGCGCGGTTTGCGGGCCATGCACCCGTGGCGCTGCCATCTGCCGCGGCGGCGCCATCGGCGCGGTATCGGGCATCAGCACATAGGACCCGGTAAAGTTGCGCGCCTCGCCCACCCGGCTGCCCGCGCCCCGCGCGGTGTTGACGAAGTGGTGGCTGGCCGACAGGCACAGATAGGTTTCGCCGCTGCCGGGCGCCGGATCGCCGCTGAGCCCGACCAGCTTGCCCGCGCCGAGGCTGAGGCAGTCGCCGACCGCGCGGTTGCGCCGGTCGGCGGCGCGTTCCTGACGCAGGCGCAGCCCGGCCATGGCCCTGCCCCGCCGCTGATCGGCATAGCCGCCCTGCCAGTCATAACTTTCGGTGCCGCCATGGGCGTGCCGCGCATCGCCCGGGCGATCAACCTCCATCGCGCTTGAGGGGGCGATGGAATTGTAATCCTTGAGCCGCATCGCGCCGGTGGTCAGGCTGCGTTCCGGCGCCCATTCCCAGAAATGTTCGCCCCCCGCGTCCGGCATCGCGGGCCTCGGGTCGCCGCGCGACGGCCGGAACGGGCGCAGGCCAACGGTTTCATGGGCCAGAACGTCATCTGTCAGCACCATCGTATGGCCATCGGCATCGTGACGGAAATGAAAGCTGATCCCGGCGCGTTCCAATTGCCGGCGGGCAAAATCCAGATCCGATTCCCGATATTGCACGGTGTATTCCAGCACCGGATATTCTTCGGACAACCTGAATTCCAGCGCCGGTGCGCCAAGATCGGCATATTCGGCAAAAAGCTCGGTCAGGATCTGCACCACGGTCTTGCCGTGAAAGATGCGCTGATTGCGCCGCCGCCCCGCCAGCCAGCACCATGGGCGCAGGGTGACCTCGTAGCGATGCCCGTTTTCCGCGGCCCCCGCCCAGCGGGTCTGGGTTACGATCCCATTGAAATGCCGGTCTCCGTCCGGCCCGCCGATGCTGACGGTGGCGGGCGTTCCCAGCAATTCGTCCGAATCGAGCGCGGCATTCGCCGCCAGCGCCTCGACGCGATATTCGAAAAGCGCGTTCAGATGATCCGAGCCGGCAAAGCGAAGAAGCACAAGCACGTCGTCGCCCAATACCGTCGTCAGACGGCCAAGGCGTTCGACCTGGCTGAAGGGCGCATTCATGGGTACTCCGGGTAATGGTTAAACCGAACCGCGACAACAAATCTTAACACGGTTAATTTACGGGCTTTCAAGCCACCAACCCAATATTTTATCCAAATTTCCGGATCGTTGCCTGAATAGCGTTGCAAGGGCGGCGTCAAAAGCCGGACCCACTTCGCCCTGGTTGTATGACATCGCCGCGTCCGCCTATTGGTTGGTGTCTTCCTGCGGCGGCTCCGGCACCGATTCCCCGGCCGCGTCCTGTGCGGGGACCTCGGGGTCTGCGGGTTTCGGGGCCAGCGCCACCACCTCGGCCGCGACCGAGGGGCTCTCGCCCATGCTCTGCAACTCAGCGAGCACGGCAGGCAGGATGTCGGTGGCCGGCACGCCCGAGGGCGCCGCTGCGACCGAAGCCAGCGCCGCGCCGCTGCCAAGCGCCACCAGAAGGAACGGCCCCGCACCCTCGGCGCCGCCCTCGGAACTGAGCGCAAAGCCAAAGGCGCGCGACTCGGCGCCGGGGGCTGAAAGCTGGGCGGTCAGGTCATAGACCTCGCCGCCCGGGGCGACCAGAAACAGCCACAGGTTGCGGCCGGCGGCCATCGCCACAGAGCCTTGAATCTGCACGCTGCCACCCGATTCCCGGGCGTTCACGCGCAGGTCCACCGCGGGCGCCGGCCGGCCGGCGACCTCGGTCAGAAAATCCACCGCCGGGCATTGCTCTGGGGTAACGATCTGGTTCAGCACCGTGGCGCGGGTGCCGAAAGCGCGATCATAAGCGTCGACCAGCGCCGCGCCGTCATCCGCGTCCGCGCCGATCAGCGCAATCATGCCGGTATTCGGCCCCGAGGAAATCCGCTCGGCCATGGTGCAGGGCGGCAGCGTCTGGCTGGCCAGAAAGCCCTCGCGCGTGGTGGTGTCGCGGGCGGCCAGCACGGCGGGCGGCGCCGGCTCGGGGTCGGGCAGGGGTGCGGGGGCGGGGCGCATGGCCCAGAACCCCAGCCCCGAGGCGGCGACCAGAGCCAGCGCCCCAAGACCAAGCCAGAGCCCGGTTCTTGGCCGCCGCGGTTGGGGCGCGGTCTCGGGGGTTGGCGGCTGCGGCGGCGTGAAACTGGCAAAGGGGCTGTCCGAGCCGGGTCCGTCCTCGGTCGCCGCGCCACCGTCCTCGGCGCTGGCCCAGAGCGGCAGCCTGTAGCGCGAGGGGATCAGCGAGGGATCGTCGAGCATCCGCAGCACCACGCCGATATCGGCGGGGCGCCGTTGCGGATCGGGTTCAAGCATGTGCTGCAAGAGCGGAAACAGCCGGTGCGAGATCCCGGTCAGATCGGGGATCGCCTGTCGCGCCGCCGAGGCCGAGACCACCGAATCGCCCATGTCGAGCGCGGTCCCCCGCGCCACCGCCGCAATCAGCAGCGCCAGCCCATAGATATCGGTGCCGGGTCCGATGGTGCCGCCGGCATGGCCCAGTTGCTCGGGGGCGATATATTTGAACTTGCCGGCAAAGCGCCCCGACAGCCCGTCCCCCAGCTCGGTCGAGCGGGCAATGCCGAAATCGATCAGCACCGCCTCGTCGATGCGGTCGTCGCGCAGGATCACGTTGTCGGGCGACAGGTCGCGATGGGTGACGCCGCTGGAATGGGCGCGATGCAGGCCGGCGCCGATCCGGCGCAGCAGGGCGATGACCTCGGGCTCGCTCAGGGGGCCATCCTCGGAGAGGCGCTTGCCCAGATGCCGGCCATCGACGAATTCCATGATCAGGCAATAGCGGTCCAGCCCCGGATCAAGGACGAAATTGTGATAGCGAACAATGGCTTCGTGGCGCATCTGCACCAGCACCCGCGCCTCGCGGCGAAACAGGTCCAGCACGGCCGCGTCATTGGCAAGGCCGGGCAGGATCACCTTGACCGCCACCGGATCGCCCGTGAAGACGTTCTCGGCGCGGTAGACCTCGCCCATGCCGCCGGCGCTGACCAGCGCGAGAATCCGGTAATTGTTGTTGATCAGCGTGCCCGGCTGAACCAGTTGCGCCCTTGGCTTCTTGGCGGCGGCGGTTGCGATGATGGTGCGGGGTTCGGACTCGGACCGGGCGGGCGGCGCGATCCGGGTCGCGGCATCATCGCCGGCCGGGGTCTCTGGCGCAATGGGTGGCGCAATGGGTGGCGCAGTCTCTGGCGCGATCTGCGACGGGACGCCCGGCGAGATGACCGTGCGCTCGCTGTCGTGCCCCTCGGCGCCGTCTTCAGGCTTTTCGCCCATGCTTATCCGGCCTCGTCGACCTCACCCGGCCGGGCGAGGCAATCGACCACGATCACGCTGACATTGTCGCGCGCGCCACGTTGCAGGGTCTCGTTGATCAGCGCCTGAGCGACGCTCTCGGCGCTGAGGCGGCGGCCGGCAAAACCCGCGATCTCGGCATCGGTCAGATGCTCGGTCAGCCCGTCCGAGCACAGGACCAGCCGGTCGCCATCCTTGATCACGCCGCTGACGGTGTCGGGTTCGACGGCCTGTCCGATGCCGATGGCGCGGGTGATGACATTGCGGCGCGGCGCGGTGCGGGCCTGATCCTCGGTCAGAGTGCCGGCGGCGACCAGCAGCGCGACCTCGCTGTGATCGCGGGTCAGCGGCGTCAGGTTGCCGTCGCGCATCAGGTAGATGCGGCTGTCCCCGGCCCAGACACAGGCCAGTTCCGCGCCATGCAGAAGCAGCGCCGCCACGGTCGAGCCGGCGCCGCCCAGCCCGCGGTCGCGCGAATGGCTGAGGATGCGGTGATGCGCGCGGGCCAGCCGTTCCTGCACGCGGGCGCGCTGGTCCTGGGCGCTGATCGGCACGCCGGTCGAGCCGAGTTCCTCGACGATGATGCGGCTGGCGACATCGCCCGCCGCATGGCCGCCCATGCCATCGGCAATGACCCAGAGCCCGAATTCGGGGAAGGCGCCGACGCTGTCCTCGTTCTGTTGACGGACGCGGCCGCGATCGCTCAGCGCGGCGAAATCATGGTCGAACATGATGTCGGTGTCACCCATTCCCATTCCCCTCGTCAGGCGCGACATGACCGCCGGCAATCAGCCAGCCCAGCTCATCCGGGCCGGGCCAGCCCTGACAGGCCAGCAGGCCCGCATGGTCCCCCTCGGGACCCGAAAACCACCAATAGCTGCGTGCCGCCGCCGCATGGGCATGGTCGGTCGCGGCCAGCCGGTCCAGCAATTCCAGCGGCGAAAGCTGCGGATTGACCGCCCAGAAGGTCGGCCATGCCGGCGGCGTCTCCTGCGCGGGCGGCAGGTCCAGCCCGGATGCGGCCTCGCGCGGATCGAATGCGGGTTCCGCCGCCAGCCCTTTCAGCGCCGCCAGCGCCGCCGCATAGAATTGCGGGGCGCGGTCCAGAACCGGCGGGGCGCCGCCCTGCTGCGCCGCGACCAGCGGGAAACGCCGCCCGGTCCGGTCGCGGGACGGGATCCACGCCCCGCGCAAGGCCTGCCCGGCCAGCGCCGGCCCGATCCAGAAGCACAAGGGCGGCGCCGCGTCAAAGCGTGCCTGCCAGTCGGGGCCCGCCCCTTCGCGCCAGCCCCCCAGTGCGGCCTCGGCCCAGTCGGCAAAGCCGCGCCAGCCCTCGCCCAGCCCGGCCGAGATGAAATCGCCAAAGGCCGGGTGCTTGCCGTAAAGCCCGGCCCCGCCCTCTAGTCGATGCTCTGCGGACATTCGAAATCCTTGATCTCGGGCATGGTGAACGGGTTCGAGACGGCGTTGATGGTGAAATCATAGGTGATGTTGCGCCCGCCCAGCATGAAGGTGGCGCGCAGGACGTCGCCGCGCTGCTCTTTGTAGCTGGCGGTATCCAGAAGCTCCATCAGCGTCCAGGGGCTGCCGGTGAAACCTTCCGAGGATTTGCGATCCAAGGGCGGGATCAGTTGCAGGCCGCTGGACTTGCCCTCGCCCGGCCAGATCAGCGTGCGCGGCATCGAGCCGGTCGCAGTCTCGATCTTGGTGTCGTTGATGATCAGGATCGCGGATTGGACGGTCGGATGGGCATCGACCTGCTGGACGGTGACCTCGACCGCGGGGGTGGTGCCGCTGCCGGCGAAAAAGGCGCGCCGGATCCGCTCGGCCCGCTCGAACTGGCGCAGGGTATTGGTCGAAAGCCGGGTCGCGATTTCCTTGTCGGCGCGCCATTTCAGCCCCTCGGGCGAGCGCTCGGCATAGGGTTCCAGATATTCGGTGAAATAGCGGTCCATCTCGCCACCCGGGCCGAAGAACTGGGCGAAATTGGCGATCGACAGGCTGCGCGAGGATTTCGCAAACGGGTAAGAGGTCTTGATCGTGTCGCGGCACATGAAGGTGATGCGGTCGGTCAGCGCCCGGTTCATCACCTCGATCGAGGCATCCGACGCGCCCGAGCGGAAATCGCTTTCCGCCTTGGTCACCATCTGCGCCAGCGGCGCGGGCAGTTGCGAATTATACTGCGTCAGCGTGTTCAGCAGCGTCGGCAGCGCCGCCGCCGCCTGATCGGGATTGTGCTCGGCCAGACGCAGGTTGTCCCAGACCGCGCCAAGATTGCCCAGCAGCGTATCGACCGGACGCTTGCCCGGCTCGCCCTCGGCCAGCAGGTTCCAGTTCTCGAACGCCTTGGCAATCGCCTCGATGGTCACGGTCGCGCTCATCGAGGCGGCCTCGGTCTCGGATTCGGCGCCGCCGGCAACGCCCGGAACGCCGCGCATGCCCTTGGATTTCTCGGCCAGCGCCGCGTCCATGATCATCCGCGTGACACCGGTGGTGCGGCTCTGGATCCGCGCCAGCGCGGCATTCTGGACCGAATTCGCGCCGGCGCTGCCCGATGCTCCGCCGCCTTCGCCGCCGCTGCCGCCGGCAAGGGCCCGTTGCAGCTCGTCGGGGTCGACGCCCTTGTACATGCGCGGCAACTGGGTCTGGTCGGCGACGGCCTTGACGAGGTTTAGGATCGGCGATGCCGATGCCGATGCGGCGGTTCCCAGCGTGGCATATTGCGGCTTGTCGGCCACCATCGAGTTCAGCGTCAGATTGTCCAGAACCTTGTTCCAGGCGGCGATGAATTCCCGGCGATAGCGGTCCAGAAGATCGCGGTCGAGCCGCGCCAGACGGCCCTCGATCTCGGTGGAATTGGCGAAATCGCCCAGAACCCACTGATCGCGGCGCAGCTCCTCGCCGACAATGGCAAGCTGGTTGTAGAAATAGCCCCAGAAACCCTCGAAGGAATAGACCCCCGGCACGGTCAGCGTCGAAAGATCGCTGCCATCGCGGGTGGCAAAGACCTGACTGGCGGCATTGCCCCCGGCGGCATCGACCAGCGACCAGTCGGGCAGGCCGGCGGTCACCGCGCCGTCCATGATGATCGCATAGGCCTGTTCGTCCAGCGGCAACTGGGCAATGGCGGCACGGGCGCGGTCCACCGTGCCCTGATCCAGTGTCACCAGCAATTCGCGGCGGTCGCCCAGTTCCAGCATCGCATCCAGATGCCGCTTGAGCTGGTCGGTCATCTCCAGCCCGATGCGGTCGGGATAGGCCACGCGCCAGCTTTGCGCGAACCACGCCTTGATGGCGTCGTCATCCGTTGTCTCGCCCTGCTTGCCCAGCAGCAGATAGACCTTGAGCGCGCGGTAGATCTCGGTCATCTCGCCCGAGGCGATGATCCCGGGCATGCGCCGTTCCAGGTCCAGGATCAGGCGCGGGCGCATCATCCGCTCCAGCGCCCCGGCATAGGTGTCGGTGGCGACGCGGTTCAGGCGGTCGCGCTGGCCAAGGCCGAACCCCTCCCAGATGCTGGCATTCTGGCTGTCGCCATAGCCGGCCGGCATATTGGCGATCTCGTTGAGCAAGGGTAGCACCGGCGTCAGGTCGGGATCGTCGATCACGTCGCGGCTCAGTTCCTCCGAGGCGTCGCGGCGCCAGCCCTCGGTCGCGGCCTCGGCGGTGCGCACCAGCTGCAGGTTCTTCCAATAGCTGATGCCGACCGCGCCGGCCGCGCCCAGCGTCAGGACGGCGATGGCCGACAGCGCGGTCGTGCGCAGGATCAGCGCCCGCCGCACCGCCTTGCGGTCATGCGAGACCCAGCCCTGTTCGGGAAAGATCACCCCGCGCAGCAGGTCGTGGATGAAGAAGCTTTTCCCACGCCCCGACATGAAACCCGAGGCGAAACCGCCCATGCCCGGCTCGTTAATCGCGCCCAGCACCTGGTCGATGGGCGTGCCCTCTTGCGTGCCCGAGGTGAAGTAAAAGCCGCGCAGGATGGCGTTGGTCTTGTAGCGCGTCGGCTCGAACACCCGGCGCAGGAAGCCGCCGACATTGTCCTTCAGCAGCGCCATCTGGCCCGGCAGGCCGAAAATGGCGATGCGGGCGACGCCGTCGGGTTCCTCGGACAGGCGGTCGATGATCTCATCCGAGAGGCGTGAGACCAGCCGGTCGAATTCCTGCGGCACGGCCTCATGGGTGATGGTCTTGCGGTCCGGGGTCTGGAAGGTCACGCCCCAGACCAGCTTGCGCCGGCTCAGGCTGAAGGATGCGAAATATTCCCGGAAACCGGCGATCAGGTCGGCCTTGGTGAACATCACATAGACCGGGAAGTCGATTTTCAACTGCTCGTGCAGCTCGGCCAGACGGGCGCGGACGGTTTCGGCATGGGCCTGAAGCGTGGCCGCGTCCTCCTTCATCATGTCCTCGACGGAAAAGGACAGGATGACGCCGTTGATCGGCCGGTTTGGACGGGTGCGCTTGAGCAGATCAAGGAAGGCATCCCAGCTTGCCTTGTCGGCCGAGCGGTCACTGTCCTGCGTGGTATAGCGCCCGGCGGTGTCGATCAGCACCGCATCCTCGGCGAACCAGAAATCCATGTTCCGGGTGCCGCCAAAGCCTGAAATGGCGTGTTTCTGCGCCAGCGGGAATTCCAGCCCCGAATTGGCAAGGGCCGTGGTCTTGCCGGCGCCGGGCGGGCCGATGATGACATACCACGGCAGATCGTAAAGCGAGGCCGCGCCGCCGGATTTCTTCAGGACCGCCAGCGCCTCGGTCATCTTTTCGGCCAGAAGCTTGCCGTCGCCCTCGGGCTCGGCGGGGATCAGCGCCTCTTCGATGGCGCGGGCGGCGCGGACGCGGCGGCGCCAGCGGACGATCAGGATGGTCAGGAAGGTGCCAAGGATCAGCCCGATCAGCACCAGCCGCCAGAAGGCCCCGACCAGCGGCCCCCAGCCCGTCATCGGGCCGCCAAGCCAGACCGCCGCGCAGAGCGCGCCGATGCCAAGGATGGTCACGGTCCAGCGCCACCAGCCATGTTTGCTCCAGCGCGGAGAGGGGATGTAGAAGCCCAGCAGTGTCAATTCTCGATCTCCGGCACGAAGGCAATGGGCGGCTCGAACGTGCCTTCGCGCGCCAGCATGATCTCGACGCGGCGGTTCGAGGCCCGGCCTTCGGGGGTCGTGTTGTCGCCGACCGGGTCATCTTCGCCCCGGCCCTCGGCGGTGATGCGGGTCGGGTCGGCCAGCAATGGTTTCAGAACCTCGGCCAGCACGTCGGCGCGGGTCTTGGACAGTTGGTAATTGTCCTTGAACCGGCCCCGGCCCGACAGCGGCACATTGTCGGTATGGCCCTCGACAAGGATCGGGCCGCTTTCTGAGTTCAGAACCTCGGAGATGCGGCGCGCCAGCTCGGCAAAGCCGGGCTTCACCTCGACCGAGCCGGTGTCGAAGAGCTGCAGGTCACCGACCCGGATGGCGATATAGTCGCCCTTGGCATCGACCGAGACCAGCCCCTCGCCGATTTCCTTGCCGAAAGCGGCGCGGATGCGGTCAAGCTGCGGGATCTCGGCGACATAGGCCTGGCCCGGATCGCGGTCGATCTGGATCACCGGCGCACCCAGCGAAACCGTGCGCAATTCCTCGGCGGCGACGGCGCCGTCGCGGTTGATCAGGGTCAGAAGGGTCGCAAACAGCGCCACCACCGCCAGCGCGGCAATGCCCGCCACCGCGGGCACCGGGATCTGGGCAAAGCGCCGCCCCTTGCCCAGCACCACCGGCTGCCATTGCACCGAGACATCCTCGTCGGGGCGCGGATTGACCCGGCGCAGGCTTTCATAGATGGCGCTGCGGATGCGCGACAATTCGGCCGCGCCATTGGGCATGGTGCGGAACTGCCCCTCGAATCCCAGCGACAGGCAGACCAGCATCAGTTCCAGCAGGTTATAGTTCTGCGCCGGCGCATGCAGGGCCTTTTCGGCCTCCTGAAAGAAGCCGACGCCGGAATCGCGCTTGTGGAAAAAGCGCGCGACCATGGAATATTGCTGCCAGTTGCCGCGATCGCCGCCGGGCAGGTTCTGGACGATATCATCCGCCGTGCCCGACAGCGCGTATTTCGCCACCAGCGCCTCATGCGGGTTGATGCCGGCGGCCAGCGCGTTGCGCTCGAAGCGGTCGATTTCGCGGGTGACATGCTCCATCAGCGGCGCGACCTGCAATTCGACCAGGCCAGTGCGCAGCCGCCCCAGCAGGATCAGAAGCGGCGCCGCCGCCGCCAGAAGCGGATTCGAGGACGAGGCCGCGCCCAGATCGCGCACCCGCATCGCCTCGGCCAGGGGAATGCGCGCGGCATGGGTGACCATCTGCGGCTGCTGGGCGCCGATATCGGGGAAAAAGCCGCGCTGGTCGGGGCCGGCCGCGCGCCCGATCTGCGAGGGATCGCCATAGCCCGGCCAGGGCGACCCCGAGGGCGCCTGACCATAGCCGCCCCCGCCATATCCCGGTGCCGGTTGGCCGTAACCCGGCTGCCCATAACCCGCTTGGCCGTAACCCGGCTGACCCTGCGCCGGCCGCGACGGGCCGCCGATCCATGTCGAGCCGTCGCCACTTTGTGCGCCGCCACCCCGGCCCGGCTGGGATTGACCAAAAGGCGACGCGGTATGCTGATCGCCGCCAAAGGGCGAGCCACCCTGCCCGGGCCGGCCGATCATCGTGCGGCCGTCGTCCGCGCCCGGATCCTGCCCGCCCCGACCGGATTGCCCGCGTGACCAGATATCGGTCGTGCCCCGCGGCTGTCCCTGCGCCGGGCCTCCGAAAACGGTCTTGTCCTTGTCGTTATCCCTGCCTGCCATCAGGACCTCTCGGGCACGGCCCACAATTCCAGTTTCATATTCGGCCAGTCACCGGCGAAATGCATGCCAATGGCCGGCGCGGTCGAGAATTCGCGCCAGAGCGGCGAGTTGCGCTCCAGCCGGAAATAGACATTCGTCGACAGCACCCGGATCTGGCGCGGCGGGTTCGGCAGATGCTGCAAACCGATGCCGGGCAGGTTGTTGTTCACGATCTCGGACATGCGGGTATTGGGGCCGACCTTGCACAGTTCGGGGAACTGCTGCTGCACCTGCGTCAGCGGTTTCGCGCTTTCCACCTCGATGATGAAGGCGGCCTCGCGGAACAGGTTGCGGTCGGCGACCTCGGCCAGATACGAGTTCTGGCGCACCTGCCGCAGCGGCAGGCGGATCGCCCGGCCCACATCGCGCGACAGCAGGCGCTGGATGTCGGCGACGATCTCGGCAAAGCTGTCCTTGGGGTTTTCATGGTCATAGGCCGGATAATCCGGCGCGTGCCGGCTGCCGCTGTCGAAGGTCGTCAGTTCCCCGGCCAGCGCGATCAGCTCGCGGTAAAGCGCCTCGGGATGGACGGCCAGCGTGCGCGACAGGTGGCGCAACACGCCGATCTGGCGGTTCAGGGTCATCAGCATCAGATAGTCGCTGGCCTGCAACCCGCCCCCGGCCGAGGGGTCGGTCGCATAGCGCGCAAGGCTTTCCAGCCGCGCCTCGATCCAGCCGATCACCCGGGTCAGATAGCCCAGGATCTGCGGATGCGCGCCAATGACCAGCGCCGGCGGCGGAAAGGTTTCGTCCAGCGTCACCACGCCGTCGCGCACTTCCGAGACGCGGGCAAGGCGCAGGTTCTGATAGCCGGGGCGCGGGGTCTTGCGCACCGCCAGTTCGATCCGCGGCACCGCGAGTTCGAGCACCTGCTCGATCCGTGCCGAGGAGGCGCTGTCGCTGACCGTCTCGGTGATGATGCCCCAGCGGGTGGTCGCGGCCTCGTCCTCATAGGGGGCGGCGTCGCGCATATTGGGCGAGATATCTGGCAGCGTCAGCCAGACGAACTGGCCGGCCGCGTCATCGGGAACCCGCACCGGCAGCGGCAGGGGGCCGGTGCCGGGCGCGTCAAAGGGCGTTCCGTCCGGCATGATCCCCGAGACGGCACGCAGCGCGATCATACCCTGCTGCGCCTGATCGCGGTCGAGAACCAGCTCGCCCACGCCCCAGGGATAGGGGGTGATCAGCCGCGTGCGCGCGTTGATCAGATGCTCGTGATAGCGGTCGGCCTGCTGCAGATGCTGAGGCTGCAGAAAAAGCCCCTCTTTCCAGGCGACCTTGCTGAACCAGGACATGCGTCACTGACCCCCGTTTGACTTCGTTGCGATCTGGCTGCCGCGCCGAAATCGCGGATCGGGCAGCCGTGACGGTTGCCGCAGACTAGCGGCCCCCCTGCCGGAGGGCCAGCCGGAATTGCTGCTCAGAATTGCCAGCGGAACTGGCCCGAAACGCCGACGCTGTCGAGCTGATCGCCATAGCGCGCGTCGATCCGCGCCCCGGCGCTGATCTGGCGCCCGCGCGATTTGGGACCAAGCACCTTGATCCAGTTCGCGCCGACGCTGATTTCGCCGTAAGCGCCCAGATTGTCGGATTCCAGCTTTTGCGGCGTGAAGCGGCCGTCAATGTCATTGCTGAAGACCGAAATCGTCGGGTCGGCGAAGTCCTTGTACCAGGTCGCCGTGGCAAAGGCGTTCAGTGCCGCGTTCTGACTGGGCTGCAGGAAGGTCTTGGCGACCGTGGCGCCGACGAAGCCGATCTTGCGGGTGCTGTCCTCGAAAGTCAGGCGATAGCCGGCATCCGTGCCGGTGCCGCCGAAAGCGATCGAGTCGGTGGACATTTCCGACCAGGCAAAGCCCACCGTCGGCACCACCGCCCAGCCGCTTTCGCCGACCGGGATGCCATAGCTGAGCGAGCCGCTGAGCGTATAGCCGTCACTCGAGAAGTCGGTCTCGTCGAGGCCAAGGCCGGTATAGCCGGCCAAGGGTTTGTTCTCGATGGTGAAGTCGGTCTTTTCCATGCGGTATTGCAGGTCGGCCTGCAGGCGGCCACGGGTCGCGGTCATGTAGACGCCAATGTAGCGCTGCTCGAAATCGGTCGAGGTATAGCTGGTCAGCGTGCCGGTCAGGTTCTGCGAGTTGTTCGGGTCGATGGCATAGACCGGTTGGTTGGTGTCGCCCCGGTTGATGCCGCCAAGGATGCCGAATGCCATGTTCCAGCCGCCGAAGCGGTCGTCGAAACAGGCCAGATCGGTGCCGACCTGCATGCCGTGATAATCGGCGCTGATCTCGGCCTCGGCCGAGCTGACGCCGTTATCGGTCGAGCCGGTGGCCTTGGCATGACCGCCGGTGATCCGGCCCCAGCTGCCGATGCCGCAGGGCCGGGCCTCGTCCTCGTAGGCCAGCGCGGTGACGAAGGGGCTGGTCGGCCGGTTGATGACCGAACCGATCAGCGACTGGGTCAGCGCCACGTTGCCAAACAGCGCCCCGATGGCCGGGTTGGTCTGTGCGACCAGCGTGACGTCGCCATAGTCCGCGGCCTGATCGACCGAATAGACGATCCGCTCGGAGATGGGCGGCAGGTCGTTATGGGAGACGCTGAAATCGTTCTGCGCCCCCAGGCTTTCGTCAACGTCGATCAGGGTCAGCCGGTTGCCCGAGGCGAGGATCTCGGTCGGATAAAGGAAGTTCAGCTCCAGCGTATAGCTGCCGGTCGCCGCGCCGCCATCGACCACGATGCGGTCCGAGACCCCGTCACGGGTATTGATGTCCAGCTCATAGCTGCCGCTGCCCGCCAGCCCGCCCACGGTCAGGGTGTCGATGCGCCCCGATCCGTCCGAGAGCGAGATCAGGCCGTTATTCGTGGCCTGACCGCTGACGCTGGCCGAGTTGCCGCGAACCTCGACGGTGCCGGCATTGACCAGTGCGCCCTGCAACGCGCCTTGCAGGTTCAGCGTCGTGCCGGCGGTGACCACCGTGCGCGCGGCATTGATCTGGCGTCCGGCGGCGATGCTGTAATCTTCCTCGAGCCGGAAATCGCCGCCGACGCGGAAGGCGCTGCCGGTCAGCAGGCTGCCGCCCCGATAGATCAGATTGCCGGTGATGATGCCGTTCAGGTCGGCCGTGCCCGAGGTCGCCAGCGTGCCGGTCAGCCTGCCGGTCTGGCGCATGGTGCCGGCATTGTTGATGGTGCCGACCATTTCGCCGGTCAGCGTCAGATCGCCGCCGGCCTCGTTGCTGAGCCCGTTGGTCGCGGTAAAGACCGAGCCGCTGGCAATGGTCATGTAGCCGCCGCTGGCATTGATGGCGCCGGTCGGCCCGGTGGCCGAAAGGTTGCCGGTCGTGATCAGCCTGCCGCCCGCCTCGTTGCGCAACTCACCCGCGACGGTCCCGCCCAGATTGGCCTCGCCCAGGTTGGTAAAGCTGCTACCCATG
>JAGPGI010000207.1 GCA_018056045.1 Paracoccus sp. (in: a-proteobacteria) | reverse complement strand
CGGCTGATCCTGAACCGCATCCACCGTCAACAGGATGACAGCCCGATCCTCGACCTGGCGCACGCGCTGGCCGACCCGGCGCTGGAATTCGACACCTTCGAGCGCATGATCCGCGAGGCGGCAAGCCGCGACCCGCGCGTGATCTGGGCCGAGCGGGTCGAGTCAGACCTGATGGCCGAAAGCCCGGTTCTGGTCTGGCGCAACGTGACCCGCATCAAGCTGATCCAGGCCTTCCGCTCGGCCTATGGCGCGCCGGGCGACATGCTGATGCCCGGCGAGCCGCTGATTTGCGACGGGCTGGAGCTGCCTTTGAAACACCGCAAGAAACGCATCGACCTCGAGGCGCGCGGCCTGATCAAGGGCGCGCAGGTGATCTATCTGGGGCCGGGGCGCAAGCCGGGCTTTTCGCGCCTGCATGTCGTCGGGGCCGAGGAGCCGCGCTTTTCCGCCGCCTCGATCATCAAGATCGAGATGCCCGATGTCGAAGAACCCTTTATCCCCTATGCCGCGCGCATGGGCGCGACCTTTCTGCATGGCGCGGCTGTGACGATCCACAAGGCGCAGGGCAGCCAATGGCCCGACGTGCAGGTCTTTGGCCCCGATATTTCCGCCGCCGCATGGTCCGGCCGCTCCGAGGCCGGGATCGCGCTGTGGAAACGGCTGGCCTATGTCGCCATCACCCGCGCGCAGGAGCGCCTGCATTGGGTGGTGAAATCGCGCCTTGCGCGGCCCTCGGCCCCCTTGGGGATCGACCATCTGGACGCGCCCGCAACCACACTGCAACTGGCGGCCGAAACCGAGGCCTGAGGTTCGGGGACCTAGCCCCGGTCCAGCGACTTGCGGCCGGGGCGCAGCTGGTTCATGCGCAGCTCCAGCGCCTCGATCAGCGCCTCGCGCGGGATGCCGGTTTCCTGCGACAGCCGCAACAGGCCGAAATGCACCCGGGCGATTTCCTGATAATAGCGGGTAAAATGATAGTTGATCGTCGCCCCCGCCACCGCGCCCAGAACCGGCACGGTCTGCGCCGCCAGCTTCTGCGCCATCGAAGCGGAGAGCTTGGGCGCCACCCGCGCGATCAGCGCCTGCACCGTATGACCGGTGATGGTCATGCGCGCGGTCAAAAGCCCCAGATCCGCGCCCTCATCCTCGGACAGGGGACCGGCCGAGGCAAAGACATGCAGCGCCTCGCGCCGGGCCTGATCGGCGTCGGGGTCAAAGCCATGTTCGGCGGCGATATCCATGATCGCCCGCAACAGCAGCGTGATGGTGACCGGCAGTTCCAGCATGGCACCGCCGATGCCCGCCAGACCGCCCACCGCCCCCGAGGTGGTCGACAAGAGCCGGTTGAACATGTCGCCCCGGTCGCGCAGCACGCCCCGCGACCGTGAGGCCGCATCAAAGGCGCGGTTCAGCGCCGCCAGCGTCAGCTTGTCCATGCGCCCGCGCACGGGGGCGGGCAGCTTTTCCAGCAGCCCCTCGGCCTTGCCGCCGACGGTATTGAGCAGTTCCATGGCAATGCCCGCCGCGGCCAGATAGCGGCGCGCCAGCCGGTCGATCTCGGCATGGACGGTGGGGTCGGTGATCGGGGGCAGGATCGACTGCCGCGGGGAAATCTTGCTGTGCTCGGTCATCGTAAGATTAGCATGGGGTCCCGGATCGCCTGCCACAAGGGCGGCACGGACAAGAAACCGCCAAATGCCGATGCGGGTTCCCCGACAGCTTCCTGCGACGCGGGGTCAGGTGCCAGCGTCCGCGATGCGCTCGACATGGCCGCTGACGCCGGCCCATGCACCCTCGACCAGCTCCAACCCCAGCACGCGGTCGGGATTGGTGGGAGGCGGCATCTCGACATCGGCAAGTTTCACGAAACCGAACCGCGCGTAATAGGGCAGATCGCCCACCAGCATCACCCGCTGCCAGCCCATATCGGCGGCGCGGTGCAGGCTTTCGCGCATCAGATACGCCCCCAGCCCCTCGCCCTGCGCCGTCGGATGCACGGCGATCGGCCCCAAAAGCAGGACCGGCTGATCGCCGATCCGCACCGGCCAATAGCGGATTGCGCCGACCGGCACCCCGTATTCATTGCGCGTCATCAGGCACAGGCCCGCGACCGGATCGACCCCCTCGCGCAGCCGGTACGAGGACAAGGCCGTCCGCCCCGGCGCGAAACACAGGTCCATCAGCGCCTCGACCTCGGGCGTGTCGGCAGGGGTTTCGGCGCAAAGTTCGTACATCGGGCTCCGGGATGCGGACGGGGATTCGGACGGGTCCGGCGGTTGCGGGCCTTCGGGTAACACGCATGTGCCGCAACGAAAACCGCCTGCCGCGCTCGGATGGACGAAAATTTCGTGATGCCTCGTGCGGACGGCAGGAATGCTTGACGCGCGAGCCGGGGACAGTCAGTCCTGATTGCCCGAACCCCATCACGAAGGCCCCGTCATGCTGCGCGAGTTGCCGCCCGAACTGAAGCTGCTGATCCTGAACGCGGCGATCCTGCTGGTCGCCTATCTGGGGCTTTATCCCAGCATGCGAAAGATCACCGTCAACCGGATGATGGTGGTCGACATGGTGCTGACCGCGCTGGCGCTGATCGTGGCGGCAGCGCTGTTTCGTGGCAGCGACACGCCGTTTTCGCTGATCCTCTTTCAGACCAACTGGGCGGTTTTCTCGATTCTGACCATGGCGGTGATGGAAATACCGCTGTTTATCTGGTTTTGTCGCAAGCACGGTATCGACATCAGCGGATCCGACTGATCCGCCTCAGGAAAGAGCGCCATGTTCTATCGCCCCCAGGACGGCCACGGCCTGCCGCACAACCCGCTGAATGCCATCGTGGCGCCGCGCCCGATCTGCTGGGTCTCGACACGGGGGCGCGCGGGCGACAATCTGGCGCCCTATTCCTTCTTCAACCTGACCGCCTATGTGCCGCCGCAGATCATGTTCGCCTCGACCGGGGCCAAGGCGGACCGGGACGGCACCAAGGACAGCGTCAGCCAGATCGCCGAAACCCGGGTCTTTTGCGTCAATATCGCCGATGGCCAGATGAAGGATCAGCTGAATGCCAGCTCCGCCGCCCTGCCCGCCGGCATCAGCGAGTTTCAGGCGGCGGGGATCGAGGCAACGCCCTGCGAGACCATCGACTGCCTGCGCGTGACCCATGCGGCGGCGGCGCTGGAATGCCGCGCCACCCGTATTCTGCGCCTTGCCGGCGCGGCGAATTACATGGTCCTTGGCGTCGTTGCCGGCATCCATCTGCGCGACGATTGCGTGGTCGATGGCCGGTTCGACCTGCGCGCCACCGGCTGGCTGTCGCGCATGGGCTACAAGGATTACGCCATCACTACCGAGACTTTCGAAATGGAGCGCCCATGACCTCGCCCACGCCGCCCAATGCCAAACGCAGCCGCGATACCCGCACGGTGCGCGACTATATCCGCACCATCGTCGATTTCCCGCATGAAGGGATCCTGTTTCGCGACGTGACCACGCTGTTTGCCGATGCGCGCGGCTTTCGCATGGCAGTGGACCAGTTGCTGACCCCCTATGCGGGCGAGCCGATCGACAAGGTCGTGGGACTTGAGGCGCGCGGTTTTATCCTTGGGGGCGCGGTCGCGCATCAATTATCCGTGGGCTTCGTGCCGATCCGCAAGAAGGGCAAGCTGCCCGGCGCGGTGCTGAGCCAGGCCTATGCGCTGGAATATGGCGAGGCGGTGATGGAAATCCATGACGACGCGCTCAAACCCGGCGAGCGGGTGCTGATCGTGGACGACCTGCTGGCCACCGGCGGCACCGCAGCCGCCGGGATCAAGCTGTGCGAAAGGCTGGGGGCCGAGGTCATCGGCTGCGCCTTTGTCATCGACCTGCCGGAACTGGGCGGGCGCAAGCTGCTTGAGGGGCTGGGATACGAGGTCCATGCCCTGACCGAATTCGACGGCGCATGATCCTTGCGAGGCGCGCGACCTGCGGTTAGGTGAGGGCCATGGACAAGAAACCGCCTTTGACCCTTTATCTGGCCGCGCCGCGCGGCTTTTGCGCCGGCGTCGACCGCGCCATCAAGATCGTCGAAATGGCGCTGCAGAAATGGGGTGCCCCGGTCTATGTGCGCCACGAGATCGTGCATAACAAATTCGTCGTCGACAGCCTGCGCGACAAGGGCGCGGTCTTTGTCGAGGAACTGGACGAATGTCCCGCCGACCGGCCGGTGATCTTTTCCGCCCATGGCGTGCCCAAGGCCGTCCCCGCCGAGGCGCGGCGGCGCGAGATGGTCTATGTCGATGCGACCTGCCCGCTGGTCAGCAAGGTCCATGTCGAGGCCGAGCGTCACCACGCCGAGGGCCTGCAGATGATCATGATCGGCCATGAGGGCCATCCCGAGGTGCTGGGCACCATGGGCCAATTGCCCGAGGGCGAGGTCATTCTGGTCGAAACCGTCGAGGATGTGGCGGTAATTTCCCCCCGCGATCCCACGCGTCTGGCCTTCATCACCCAGACCACGCTGTCGGTGGATGATACCGCCGCCATCGTCGCCGCGCTGAAGGCGCGCTTTCCGGCCATCGTCGGGCCGGCCAAGGAAGACATCTGCTATGCGACGACCAACCGGCAGGCCTCGGTCAAGGCGATTGCCGGGCGGATCGACGCGCTCTTCGTGATCGGGGCGCCGAACAGCTCGAATTCGCGCCGGCTGGTCGAGGTCGGCAGTGCCGCCGGCTGCGCCTATTCGCAGCTTGTCATGCGCGCCGACCAGATCGACTGGCGCGCCATCGAGGGGGTTCGTGCCGTCGGCGTGACCGCCGGCGCCAGCGCCCCGGAGGTTCTGGTCGACGAGGTCGTCGCCGCCTTTTCCGACCGTTATGATGTGACCGTCGAGATGGTCGAGACGGCGCGCGAGAATATCGAATTCAAAGTCCCGCGGGTCCTGCGCGAGGCATGAGGGGGCTCTGCCCCCGGCCCGTTCCGGGCCTCCCCCGGGATATTTGGGCATGAAAGAATGGGTGCGAAATGAAGCTTTGGTCGATGCCCTCTTCGGGAAACAGCTACAAGGTGCGGCTGCTGCTGGCGCTGCTGGGGCGCGATTGCGAGATCGTTGATGTCGAAGAGGCATCTGACGCGCTGGTGGCGGCGAAGCGCGACGGGCGGCTGCCCTTTGGCAAGGCGCCGGTGCTGGAACTGGAGGACGGGCGGCTTTTGCCGGAATCGAATGCGATACTGTGCTGGCTGGGCGAGGGCAGCGCCTTCGTGCCGTCGGACCCGTTCACGCGGGCCGAGATGCTGAGTTGGATGTTCTGGGAACAGAACCAGCACGAGGGCACTATCGCTGTGCGCGGGGCGCTGAACTTTTACCCCTCACGTCGGCATCTGGCCACGCCTGAACGCATGGCCACGCTGCTCGATCAGGGCCATGCGCATCTGGCGATCATGGAAGGCCGGCTCGGCGGGCGTGACTGGCTGGTCGGCGATGCCGTCAGCCTCGCCGATATCTGTCTTTACGGCTATACCCATACGGCGGGCAGTCGCGGCGGATTTGACA
>JAGPGI010000206.1 GCA_018056045.1 Paracoccus sp. (in: a-proteobacteria) | reverse complement strand
TGCGGCCCCTCGAAATAGCTCGAAAAGCGGGCGAAAAACGGCGACAGCCGCTTTTGAAACATCTGCGCCGTCAGCCCCGTCAGCACCTGATTGCCCAGACCCGAGGCGACGATCTCATGAAACGTGCCGTCGATGCGGATGGCCAGCGGCGTGTCGTCCATGGCCGCCCGCATCTGGCGCAGATTGTCGTCGATCCGCGCCAGCAGCGCCGGCGTGACATGGCCCGCCACCTCTTCGGCGATGGCGCTTTCGATGATGCAGCGCGCCTCAAGCAGTTCCAGCGGCCCCTCGGCATCGGCGCGCAGCATGCCGCGTTCCGCCCCCGAGGCCAGATAGATGCCCGAGCCCATGCGGATCTCGACCTGCCCCTCGACCTCCAGCGCGATCAGCGCCTCGCGCAGCGACGGCCGCGAGACGCTGAGCATCTCGGCCAGATCGCGCTCGGACGGCAGGCGCTGGCCCGGACCCAGCCCGCGCGCGGTCGCAAGCAGCAAAATCTGGTCGGCCACCTGCCGGTATTGCCGGCGAGGCCTGCTTTCGGTGAACACGCTTTCCCCCGATCTGCATCGCCTCCCCGCGATGCGCGGTCAAACTGGTTTGACCAATTTCAAGACTGCGGGCGTTCGCGCAAGCGGTCAAGAAAATTCTTCGGCCATTCCATAAAATCTAGAAATCAATCCCAATTGCATGATGCAAATGAATTTTCATCAAAGCATCATCAGGATACAGGGGCGATTCCCAGTCGCGCGGCGATCTCGTCAAAGGCCTTGGCCGTGGTCGGGTCCAGAATCACGCCGCTGTGATCGCGCCCCCGCGCCACATCCCATTCGCGGTCGCCCGGCGCCATGACCCGGCAATCCGCCCGCGCGGGCGAGGCACGCAGCGTCTCGACATAGCGCCGCATGCCGGCATCGAATGCGGCGCGGTCCAGAAACGCATCCGGGTTCAGCGCCAGCATGAAGGCCCCCATGCCGCGCGGCGTCGCGAAATCCGGCCCGCCCATCGGCAGGATGTCAAAGCTGAGCTTCATCCCGGTCAGCACGGCGCTGAAAATCTCGGCCACGCCCGCCAGGGCCGCGCCCTTGAAGCCAAACTCGCCGCCCAAAGGCGCCAGCATATCGGCCGCCTCGGCGTCGCGGGTATCGACGCCCTGCACGTCCGAGGCGGTGCCCTGCGGCAATTCGACCCCAAGGCTGCGGTAAAGCTGCACGCGGTTATAGGGGATGGCGCTGGTCGCCATGTCCAGAAACCACGGGTTGTCGCCCTGAACCGGAACCGCCACCGAAATCGGGTTGGTGCCGTGAAAGCGCATGGCGCCGTCATGCAGCCGCACGAAACTGTCCGAATTGCAAAAGGCGATGCCGATGAAACCCGCCTGCGCCGCGGCCAGCGCATAGGCCCCCGCCGGCCCGAAATGCGAGCTGTTGCGGATCGCCGCCGCGCCAAGGCCGAATTGCCGGGCCAGCTCGATCGCCCGCGCCATGCCGTGATAGCTGCCCAGGGCACCCTGCGCATGGTCGGCATCCCAGACCTCGACCGCGCCGAAACCGCCGACGCGCTTCAGTTCCGGGTTGCGGTTCAGCCGCCCGCCCTCAAGCGCCATGAGGTAGTGCGGCAGCAGGCGCACGCCATGGCTATCAACGCCATAGCGCGTCCCGTGCAGCATGGCCCGCGTCGCGGCATCAGTGGTCGCGGCATCCGCACCGATGGCCGCGAAGGCCGCGTGGCAGAAAGCTTCCAGCTGCGGCAAGGAGACAGATTGATCGGCAGCCATGGCATCCTCGGCTTGGGGTCTGCCCCAGATTAGGCACAGCGGCGCGCGTGCCGCAACGCCGGGACGTCAATCCGCCAGCGCGATCCGTTCGCCGCTTTCGGCGTCAAAGACATGCAGGTTCTTGCGATCAAAGCGCAGCGGGATGCTTTGGCAGCTGTCCCCCGCCTGCCCGGCATCCAGCCGCACGGTGATCTCTTTCCCGCCCAGCAGGCAGATCGCCATGGTGTCCGAGCCAAGCTCCTCAAGCACATCCACATCGACGGTGAAATCGGCCTGATCGGGGGCGCAGGGCAGCAGATGTTCGGGACGCAGCCCGATATCGACGCGGCGGCCCGGCGTGGCAGCGATGCGGTCCAGCCGGATCAGCCCGCCGGCAAAGGCCAGCGCCCTGCCCGTGTCCGAGGCGACCACCTCGGCCGGCAGGATATTCATCTGCGGCGAGCCGATGAACTCGGCCACAAAGCGGCAATTCGGGGTCTCGTAAAGCTCGAGCGGGCGGCCGTGCTGGATGATCTCGCCCTTGCGCAGCACGACGACGCGGTCGGCCAGCGTCATCGCCTCGACCTGATCATGGGTGACATAGATGGTGGTGGTGCGCAGCATCCGGTGCAGGCGCTTGATCTGGGTGCGCATCTCGACCCGCAGCTTGGCGTCAAGGTTCGACAAAGGCTCGTCGAACAGAAAGACCTCGGGCTTGCGCACGATGGCACGGCCCATGGCGACGCGCTGGCGCTGGCCGCCCGACAACTGGCCGGGGCGGCGGTCCAGAAGCTCGTTCAGTTGCAGGACACGGGCCGCATCCGCAACCTTTTCGCGGATCGTTTCCGCCGCCTCGCCGCGCATCTTCAGGCCAAAGCCGATATTCTGCTCGACCGACATATGCGGGTAAAGCGCATAGTCCTGAAACACCATGGCCACGTCGCGGTCGCGCGGCTCGATGTCGTTCACCTTCCGCTCACCGATGCGCAGGACGCCGCCGGTGATATCCTCAAGCCCGGCGACCATCCGCAGCATGGTCGATTTCCCGCAGCCCGAAGGGCCGACAAAGGCCACGAATTCACCGTCGCCGATCTCAAGGTCGACGCCATGGATCGTTTGCACGGCGCCATAGCGTTTCACGATGCCCTGCAGGCTGATCTGCGCCATGCCTTCCCCCATTTTTGCGGTTCGCTGCGGTGTTATTATCAATAATCTTGACATTATCAATAACACTGACATTATTGATAATGCAAGCGTTGAATCGGATGGGCGTGGTGATGGTGACCGGCAAGCAGGCAATCAGGGCAATTCCCCAGAAGGGTCGCGGCGAGATGGTCGAGGCGGCCCTGCGCAAGGCGATCGTCCTTGGCACGCTTGAGCCGGGCGCGGCGCTGCGCGAGCTGGAACTGGCCGACCGTTTCGATTGCGCGCAGGGCACCGTGCGCGAGGCGCTGATGCGGCTCTCGGAGGAAGGACTGGTCACCCGCCGGGCACGCCGCGATACCCATGTGGCCCCCGCCTCGCCCGAGGATGTCGATGAGCTTTTGCGCATCCGCCACGATATCGAATGCCGCGCGGCGCGGCGCATCATCGCCGCCCGCGACACCGCGCTGGTCGCCGATCTGGGCCATATGCTGCAAGCCATGCGCCTTGCCGCGCTGGAGGGCGACGAATACGCGTTGCTGGAACAGGACTGCCAGTTCCACCTGCGCCTGTTCGAGGCCGCTGCGACCCCGATGGTCGAGCCGGTGCTGCAACGCTGTCTGGTCCATACCCAGCGCTACAAGGTGCTCAACACCGTCCCCGGCCAACGCGACCTGCTGAACACCGCCAACCGCCACGTCGCCATCATCGAGGCGGTCGAGACCGGCCAGCCCGAGCCGCTGACCCGCGCGCTGTCCCATCACATCGCCACCATCGTCGATTTCGGCCCGACCGTCTTTGCCCCCGCAACCGAGACCCGGCCATGACCCCGCAGGAGCGCCTTGCCCCGGAAATGCGCGCCGTTCTCGACCGGCAACTGGCCGAGGACGGGCCGATGCCCGACTCGACGCTGCTGCCCGTGGACGAGGGCCGCGCGCAAAGCGAGGCCACGAACCGGCGCTGGAACACGGGCGAGCCGGCCATGGCGCAGGTCGTCCGCCGCGACACGCCGCTGGACAGCATGGCGAATGTCTACCTGCCCGACACCGACCGGGGCCGGGATGCGATCTTGTATGTCCATGGCGGCGGCTGGGCCTTTTGTTCGGCGGCGACGCATGACGGCGCGGCGCGGCAACTGGCACAGGAATGCGGCGCGGCGGTGGTCAGCTTCGACTATCGGCTGGCGCCCGAATACCCCTATCCGGCGGGGCTGGAGGATTGCCTGACCATCTGGGCGGCGCGCGAAGATATCCTGCCCGGACGGCGCTGGTCGATTTCCGGCGACAGCGCCGGCGCCAATCTGGCCGTCGCGACCATGCTGCGGCTGGCGGGAAGCGACCTGCCAGCCATGGGGCTTTTGTTCTATGGCGTCTATAACGCCGATTTCGACAGCCCCAGCTATCTGGAAATCGCCGATGGCCCCGGCCTGACGCGCGGCAAGATGCAGCGCTATTGGGACTGGTATGCGCCCGCTGCGACCCGCTCGGCCGACCCCTGCCTGACGCCTGCCAATGCGCCCGATGCGGCGCTGGCCGCGCTGCCGCCGCTATACCTCAACGCCGCCGAACTGGACCCGCTGCGCTCGGACAGCGAGGCCTTTGCCGCCCGTCTGAACGGGCTTGGCAGGCGCGATGTCTTTGACCTGATCCCGGGCGTCGTCCACGGCTTCATGCAGATGAGCCGCTGGCTGCCGCAATCCGCCGCCGCCTATCGCCGCGCGGCCGAGGTTTTCCGCCAATCGATCTGAACGCCAATCTCAATGGGAGGAGAGAGCACATGAGGATCAAACTTGCCGCGCTGGCGCTGCTGGCCGGAACCGCGCTGCCGCTGGCGGCGCTGGCCGACAGCACCGTGAAGTTCTGGTATCACTTCGACAATCCCGAAAACCCGATGGCCGATCTGGTCGCCAAGTTCGAGGCCGCCAATCCCGGCATCAAGATCGACGCCCAGAACGTGCCGTGGAACAGCTATTACGACAATCTTTACACCGCGATCGTCGGCGGCAACGCGCCCGACGCCGCCATGCTCAAGATGCATGCCCTGCCCCGCCTGCTGGAGATGGAGGCGCTGGCCCCCTTGGACGACGAGATCGCCGGCTGGGACGGCAAGGGCGAAATCCTCGAAAACCTCTTCGACCTGACCAAGGCCGAGGACGGCAAGCAATATTACCTGCCGGTGCAATATGTGGCGCTGTATCTGTATTACCGCGCCGACATGCTGGCCGAACTAGGCCTTGAAGTGCCCCAGACCTGCGAGCAACTGCGCGAGGTCGCCATCAAGCTGACGCGAGACACCAATGGCGACGGCCAGACCGACGTCTATGGTTTCGGTTTCCGGGGCGGCAAGTCGGGGCATGAGCATTGGGGCGCCTTCACCCTTGGCCGTGAGGGCGTGGCGCTGAATGACAGCCTGACCACGCCGGCGGGCATCGCGGGCACGCAATATGTCGTGGACCTGTTTCGCACCGACAAGGTCTTTCCGCCCTCGGCCCCCAATGACGGCTTTCAGGAAATCATCGGCGCCTTCAAGACCGGCGTGACTGCGATGACCATCCACCATATCGGCTCCTCGAACGATCTGGTGGCGGCGCTGGGGGACAAGGTCTCGGCCACCACGGTGCCGGAATGCGGCGGCGGGCGCTGGACCACCTTTGGCGATGAATCGACCGGGATCTTTGCCAATGCCTCGGACAAGGA
>JAGPGI010000205.1 GCA_018056045.1 Paracoccus sp. (in: a-proteobacteria) | reverse complement strand
GAACTGGCGCGCTTGGTCAGGATCAGCCGCCCGTCCGCCGCGTCAAAGGCGGCAAGAACCCCCGCCGGGCGCGGCGTGACCGGCACCTGCGGGGTATCGCCAAAGTCGAAATCGGACGAGGGCCCCGTCGCCTGCGACAGGGCCCGCATCAGTTCATGTCGCGCATTCCGCGTCAAAGCGCGGCCCGGTTCTCGGCGCCCTTTGCGGGTTTCGGGGGCAGGGGGTTGCCCTCGGCATCCACGGTCGCCTCGAAGCCGAGGCTTTTCGGGTCGAATTCGTAATGCGCGCCGCAGAACTGGCAATCGGCGGTGACGATGCCGGCGTCGGTGGTCATATGCGCGATGTCCTTGGCCGAATAGATCGCCAAGGTGCCGCGCACCCGCTCGGCGCTGCACGAGCAGCCGAAATGGATGTCCTGACGCTCGAACGAGACCGGATTTTCCTCATGGAAGAGCCGGAAGACGAGGTTGGGCAGCGGCAGCGCCGGATCGACCAGTTCCATCGCCTCGACGGTGGCCATCAGCATGGTGTTGCGGTTCCAGTCCTCGGATTCGGCGCCTTGCAGGATATCGGCGGTCTGCAGGTTGCCGTCGCCGGATTCGGGGGCGGCGTGGTTCGCGGCGGGCAGGGTCTGCAGCATGATGCCGCCGGCACGCCAATGCTCGGTCTGCTGCCCGGCCAGACGCGACTGACCGACGGCCAGTTCGAACTTGGTGGGAAGCTGCTCGGACTGTTCGAAATAGGTCTGGGCGCAGTTCGCGAGCGAACCGCCGGCCAGAGGCGTCATGCCCTGATAGGGCGTCGTGCCCTCGCCCTGATCGATCAGCACGGCGAAATAGCCCTGACCCAACTGGTCAAAGCCCGCGACGCCCTCTTGCAGGCGCGCGGCGTCAAAGCTGGCCCAGGCGCGCATGCGGGCGGGGGCGCCCTCGGTCTCGGGGGCGTAGTAATCGGCGGCGATGGTGCGGATGGCGCCGTTGCCGCGCACCTGCAGCGAGAGTTTCCAACGCAGCTTGACGGTCTGGCCGATCAGCGCGGTCAGCGTCGCCAGTTCGGCGACCATGGCGCTGACCACGACCGGATAGTCGTGGCGCGACAGGATATGTTCCAGCGTCGCGCCAAGACGCCCGACACGGCCGCGCGTGCCCGATTGCTCAAGTTGAAAGGGCAGGACGGTGTCGTCCCAGGAAATGTCCTTTGTCTCGGTCATCATGGATCCTTCGGAATGCGGATGCGCGGGGCCGGGAGAGCCCTGCGCCTTGGCACCCAATATAGGCGTGCTGCGCGAAACCCCAAGGGGGAAGCCGGGGGCTTCGCGCCCCCGGACCCCCGCGGGATATTTGTGCATGAAAGAATGGGACGGTCCGTCCTTGTTGACGGCTGCGGGGCATCGGCGGTAACGGGTGGCCAGCGCGGGCCGGTCCGGCCCTGAAGGAGCCTGCCATGACATTCGATCGCAAGATCAAGATCGCCCCCTCGATCCTTTCCGCCGATTTCGCCAATTTCGGGCAGGAATGCCGCGCCATCGAGGATCAGGGCGCCGATTGGGTCCATGTCGATGTGATGGACGGCCATTTCGTCCCCAACATCACCTTTGGTCCCGCCACCTGCAAGGCGATCCGGCCGCATATCCGGGGCGTCATGGACGTGCATCTGATGATTGCCCCGGTCGATCCCTATATTGCCGCCTTCGCCGAGGCTGGCGCCGACATCATCTCGGCCCATGTCGAGGCCGGGCCCCATATCCATCGCACCCTGCAGGCCATTCGTGGCGCGGGCGCGAAGGCCGGGCTGGCGCTGAACCCCGGCACGCCGGCCGAGGCGGCGCGGCCGCTTCTGGACGATGTGGACCTGATCTGTGTGATGACGGTCAATCCCGGCTTTGGCGGGCAGAAATTCATCCGCAGCCAGATCGAGAAGGTGCGCGAACTGCGCGCCATGATCGGCGACCGTCCGATTCATATCGAGATCGACGGCGGCGTCGATCCGGTCACCGCGCCTCTGGTCGCGGCGGCGGGGGCCGATGTGCTGGTCGCGGGCTCGGCGGTGTTCCGGGGCGGCTCGGTGTCGAACAGCGCGCCTTATGGCGAGAATATCCGCGCCATCCGCGAGGCCGCCGAGGCCGCGCTGCGGTGATCTGGCGCGGCGCCACGGCGCTTGCCGGCGCGGCGCTGCGGCTGGCCGCGCCGCTGGCCGGGCCGGACTGGCGCGAGCGCCTGGCGCTGGCGGGTCCACAGGTCGCGTCCGGCGGCATCTGGCTGCATGCGGCCAGCGTCGGTGAACTGACCTCGGTCCGGGTGCTCGCGGCCGAGCTTGCGCGGGATTTTCCCCTGACGGTGACCACGAACAGCCGCACCGGGCGCGATTTGGCGCGGCGGTCGGGCTGGCCTTGCGCCCTTGCGCCCCTGGATGTGCCGCAGGCGGTGGGGCGGTTTCTGGACCGCGTCGAGCCGGCGGTGATGGTCACGGTCGAGAATGAGCTTTGGCCCAACCGCTCGGCCATGGCAGAGGCGCGGGGCGTGGCGCAGGTCGTGGTGGGCGCGCGGATGTCGGCGCGTTCCGCCGCGCGCTGGGGGCGGTTGCCGGGGCTGATCGGGCCGATGCTGGCGCGCATCGACGCGCTGTCGGCGCAGGATCAGGCCAGCGAGGCGCGGCTTCTGGCGCTGGGTCTGCCCGAGGCTGCGCTGAGCGCGCGGCTGAACCTGAAGCTGCTGGGGCCGGCGCAGGTCATGCCGGGCGCTGACGGGCCGGACCGGGCGCGGACGGTGCTGGCGGCCTCGACCCATGAGGGCGAGGACGCGCTGATGCTGGACGCCTTTCTGGCGGCGCGCGCGGTCCAGCCGGATCTGCGGCTGATCCTTGCGCCGCGCCACCCCGAACGCGGCGATGCCGTGGCCGGGCTGATCGCCGCGCGCGGTCTTGGTTTCGCCCGCCGCAGTCTGGGTGGTCGTCAGGGCGGCGGCCTTGATGCGCCGGTTCTGCTGGCCGATACGCTGGGCGAGATGGCCGACTGGTATCAGGCGGCGGGGATCTGCGTCACCGGCGGCTCATTCGCCGATCATGGCGGCCATACCCCCTGGGAGCCTGCGGCCTGGCGCTGCGCGATCCTGCACGGGCCGCATGTTGCCAATCACGCGGGGGATTACGCCGATCTGGACGACACCGGCGCGGCGCTGGCCGTGACGGCCGGGACCCTGCCGGCCGTGCTGACCGGTCTGGTGGGCGATGGCGGGCGCCAGCGCGCCATGGGGATGGCCGCCCGCAAGCTCTTGATGGTGCGGGCCGGCGATCCGGCCCCGCTCATTGCCCGAATTCGCGCGCTGGCGCGGCCCGCACTTGCGCAAACCCCGGCGTGAGCCAATATTCATGGGGAAAGGAGCCGCCATGATCCGCTATTCCCTGCGTTGCGACCAAGGCCATGATTTCGATGGCTGGTTCCGGTCTTCGGACGGGTTCGAGACCCTGCGTGCGGCGGGCCAGGTCAGCTGCGCGATCTGCGGCTCGGCAAAGGTCGAGAAGGCGCTGATGGCGCCGCGTGTCGCCCATGGCGGCGAGGGTGCCTCCGACACCCCCGACCTGCATACCCCCCGCGACGGGCGTGAGGCGGCGCTGGAAAAGCTGCGCCGTCATGTCGAGGCAAACTCCGATTATGTCGGCATGTCCTTTGCCGCCGAGGCCCGTGCCATGCATGAGGGCGCCGCCCCCGAACGCGCCATCCATGGCGAGGCCAGGCTTGAGGATGCGCGCAAGCTGATCGAGGACGGCATTTCCGTCGCGCCCTTGCCGTTTCGCGCCCGGCAACGCGCGAACTGATCCCATGTCCCGGTCGCGGGCTGACGGCGCTCAGGCCGGGTTCGCGCCTGTGACCCGCCCCAGCCGGTCGGCCTGCAGCGCGGCGGTCAGGAATGCCTCGATACGGCCCCCCTGTTCCTGCAGTTCCCTGGGCGAGTAAAGCGCCGGATTGGCGTCCAGATCGAAGATCATGCCGGTGGGCGGCTCGCCCCGGAAGGTCAGCACCAGCTCGTCCACGGCGCCGGTGCCCAGAATATGCAGCCGGCAGGTCAGCCCCGGAAAACAGGGCGGTTTTTCAAAGGGCTGCACCTTGACGATGGCACCGTAGAGCCGGCTCATGCCGGTCAGCCCCAGTTCGCGCCGCAACAGTTCGCTGCGATAGCGGCCATGGCGGCGGCCCTGCGCCATGCGCGCCGATTGCAGCGCCAGCCAGTCAGGCAGCGGCGCCTGTTCGTCGAGTCGCAGGTGATGGGGCAGGACATTCGCCACCGTGCAGGGCAGGCTCGCCATGTTCTCTCCGATCCGCGCCGGATAGGGCAGGCCGATCAGGGTCTCGCCCCCGGTCCGGCGGGCGAGATAGGCGCCGGTCAGCGCCCGCAGCACATCCGGCCAGCCCAGACCGTGGGTCTGGGCAAATGTAACCAGCGTCTTGGCCAGATCCGGCGGCAATTCGCGGCGCTCGCGCAGGTAGTCATGACCGCTGACCGCCCGGCCGACGGCCTTGGGCAGCCCGGCAAGCTGGCTGTGCCACCAGTTCCGGTCGTCGGCGCGGCGGGCGGAATTGCGATAGGCCGCGTCCTCGTCGCTGGCATGAGAGGGCGGCGGCAGGGGCGCGGGCGCCGGCGCGCCGGCGACCAGCGCGGTGTAATGGGCGGCGATCTGGTTGGCGATCAGCAGCATGCCGTAGCAGTCGATGGCCAGATGATGGATGCGCAGATAGAGCAGATGCCGTTCGGGATTGAGCACGAAAAAGGTCAGCGCCGCCGCCGGCTCTTCGGCCAGACGCAGCGGGCGCTGGCTGTCATGGCGCATCAGCGCCAGCGCCTGTCCGACGGCATCGGGTTGCACCGACAGGTCGGCAAATCCCAGCATCAGGGGCGGGCCCGGCACCTGACGCGGCCCGTCGCTGGTTTCCAGAAAGCGCAGCGACAGCGTCGGCGTCTCGGCGATGGTGCGGGCGATCGCCTGGGTCAGGGCATGGCTGTCGAGCGCGCCCTGCAGGTCGAGATACAGCCCGGTATTCAGGATCGGATTGCGCGGATCGCGCGCCTGCATGTTCCACAACCCCTCCTGCGCCTCGGTCAGAGGCGTCGAGCAGCTCAGGAAGTCGGCGCGAGTGTTCATAGGCAACCCTGTCCGATGGCGGAAACGGCGACGTCAGGTCGGTCGGCCAATCTGTTGACGAGCATTCTAAAGGGGAGGTGGTTAAGAACCCTACACACAACGACGCGACGTCATAATCTGACAAGAAAACCTAGTCAAACCTCCTAAAGGACACCAGATCAACATAGCGAATTCGGCAGGAATGGGCAAAGCCCTGCCGAAAGATTTCATCGTTTTTGGCCGTGTGTTGCCGGGGGTTGCGGGGTGTCGCCACCCGTCGGACCCGCGGGGCGGGCCTGCGAATTTTCATTGATCGGGCTGGCGGGCGGTGTCACCATTCGGTCATGATGAACCTGCCTTTCGGTTTTACTCCTGATCATGATCGTGTGGCCTTTGACCGGGCCGAGCTGGGTATCATCCTGTCGCTTTACGGCCGCATGGTCGCGGCGGGGGAATGGCGCGACTACGCCATGTCCTTCCTGCGCGAGGTGGCGGTGT
>JAGPGI010000204.1 GCA_018056045.1 Paracoccus sp. (in: a-proteobacteria) | reverse complement strand
GGATCCAGCCCGACCTCCTGCGCGACCCGCATCGCCGAAGCCTCCTCGGCCCGGCCCCGGATCGCCATCAACCCGCTGTGGAACTGCCAGTATTTCCCCTGTTTCAAGGATGCCAGCGAGGCGCGGGCGCAGAATTCGGAGCCTTCGCCGAAAACAGGCCATTCCCGCAGCACCACCCGCAGGTGCGGATCATCCCCGATCAACTTTCTGATCACCGGAACGCTGGTCCGGCAATGCGGGCAATTGTAGTCGAAAAACTCGGTCAGGGTGACATCGCCCTTCGGATTGCCCAGCACGGGCGAGAAGGGCTGCCGCTCTATCGCGTCGCGCAACTCGGGTGGCATGGGATTGTCTTGTGCCCGTGCCATGGGCACGCCAATGGACAGGGCGACGCCCGAGACCAGTCCGAGCGTGATAAATTCGCGTCGCTGCAGTCTACACATGGTGTGATCTCCGGCTAAGGGAAGAGTTTGATCCCGCCCTTGGCCCTTTCACCTTAACCCGGCCTTAAGCGCATCGGGTCACAGCGCACCGAGCAGTTTCCACCACAGAAAATCCAGTGGCAGCAGCACAACAAACGTGATCAGCGCCAGCGGCAGGGTGATCCGTAGCAGATGGCCCAACTTTTCGCCCGACATCTGCATGGCAACCACCAGCGGGCCGACCTGATAGGGAAAGATCACCGTCGAAAACCCGATCACCTGCGTCATCAGGACAGTATTCAGGCTGAACCCGGTCTGCGCGGCCAGATCGCCTGCCAGCGGCGTCAGCACCGCCGGAACACCCGGCACGGTGGTGAACAGGCCCGTCACGGTTGCCATCAGCGACAGCGAGACGAAGTTTGTCGCGTCCGCCCCCGTCTCCAGCGGCAACACTGCTATCAGCACCTGCCCCAGCATCGCCCCCAGCCCGGAAGCATTGACCAGCGCCCCAAGCGCTAGCGCCCCGGCGACAAACAGCAGCATCCCGAAATCGACCGAGGCCTTGAAGGCCGGCGGCGAAACGATGCCGATCCCGGGCAACAGCAGCAGCACCGCCGCGACCAGCCCGATCCAAGCCGAGTTCACCCCATGCAGGCTGTCGGTCATCCAGAGTGCCAGCGTCGCCAGTAGGATCACCGCCACCCGGATCCGCGCGGCGCGGCTGACGGGCTTGTCACCTTTGGCGGCCTCGCGCGCAGGCAGGGCGAGGCTGGGTGTATCTGGAAACATCCACAGGACCAGAGCCACGACCGCCACCGCCTTCAGCACCCCCAGCACCGGAAAATGCAGCAGCAGATAGTCCATGTAGCCGAAATGCGCGCCATGGATGGTCTCGGCCGCGCCCGACAATACCATGTTCGGGATGTTCGACGGTAGGATGGTGAAGCCGGGCATATTGGTGCCGATCGCCAGCACCGATGCGATGCCGATCCGACCCTTCGATCCCGGCCCGAACCCCATCTGATCGGCCAGCGCCATGCCGACCGGCACCATCACCACCGCGCGCCCAACCGAGGACGGCATCAGAAAGCTCAGCAGAACCGATACCGCCATCAGCCCCGCAATCAATCGCGGATAACTGCCGGTCAGCAGCGGCGCAAGGCCTCGTGCCAACATCGCGCCCAGCCCCGATATCGAGATCGCCGCCCCGATGACAAAACCCGAAACGATCAGCCAGACGGCGGTTGAGGAGAACCCGGCAAAGACCAGATCGGGCGGGGCCAGACCAACGACCAGCAGCACCGCGAAGAAGATCAGACTGGCCAGATATCCAGGCACAAGGCTCGTGGCCCACAGCACCAGCGTGATCAGCACGATGCCGAGGATCCGCGCCTGATCCGGCATCAGCATTGGCGGCGGCAGGATCGCCATCACCAGTGCCAGCAGGGCAACGAGGGCTGTAAGAATATGTTTGGCGGAAAACGTCATCTGATCAAACCGAAGAGGCTGGTTGGTATCAGCTCTGATCTAGCCTTGACCGCACCCTTGTGCCAGACTGCGATCATGACAACAGATGTCGCCAAACCGCCAGATTTCGACCCCTCGGATATCGCCTTCACGATAGACCCAGCGCGCCCCATCCTGACTCATGGAAGGGTGATCGCCGCCGGACGCGCGGTGCGCCCGCACAGCCATCCGCGCGGTCAGCTTCTGTGGGCCATGCGGGGCGTCCTGCGCGTGGTCAGCAATTCCTGTATCTGGTTGGTACCGCCAAGCCACGCCGTCTGGATCCCCGGCGGTATGAAACATCAGGTCACAATCGAGGCAGAGGCGGAACTGCTGAACATTTATGTCGACCCTTCGGTCACAGTGCGCCCGCCAACACGGCCGATGCCCTGCTGCGCAGTGCTTTTGCTGACACCGCTGGCGCGCGAACTGATCCGCAGGCTTGGCGACAGCGATACCTCCGCCCCTTTCGATGAGCGGCTGCTCAGGTTCTGCGCCGTGCTGCTCGATGAGGTCGAAGGCCTCTCCGAGGCGCCGCTGAACCTGCCCGGCGGTCAGGACGAGCGGCTGGTCCGGGTGACCCGTCATCTGATCTGCCATCCGGAAGACCCGAGCCAGCTTCCCGAACTGAGTCAGATCGCGGGCGCTAGCCCCCGTACGCTGGAGCGGCTGTTCCGCGCCGAGACCGGGCTCAGCTTCCGGCAATGGCGGTCAAAACTGCGTCTGCTCAGCGCGATCGAGGCGCTGAACCGCGGTGAAAGCAGCACGACCATCGCCTTTTCGATGGGTTACAGCAGCCCGAGCGCCTTCATCGCCGCGTTCCGCGAAGTCTTTGGAACGACACCACAGCGCTTTCTGAACAACAGCTCGTAAATCCGGTTACGACGAGGCGATTGCCTTCGCCCCGCCGTAACCATCCACTGGCCTTCGGGACGCTGAGGGCCAGCGGAAGTTCTATGCCTTTGTCGACCTGCCGCCACAGGAAACCGGCTTGATATCCAGTAGAGCCGTGCCATCGAGCCAATCGAGGGGACCGACGACAAAATTATGCCCCTCTACCGCGATCAGTGGCACCCGCGACAGCGCCACCGGATTGGGGCGATGCGGGGAGCGCATGGCAAAAACCCCGCGCTCGCCCCCGTCATGCGGACTGACCGAGCGCAGCACATCGCGCGCTGCGCGGTCAAACCAGTAGAGGAGATCCAGCTCAGACGCCGACAGAGCATGAAGCGCTTCGGCATATTCCGGCAGGATTTCCAGACGCGCTTCCTCCCCGCCCCGTCCCGGGCCACTCGGACAATCCGCCAGCGTCTTCCATGGGGTGCGGATCTGGCCGATGGGCCGCAAAAGGATGGGCGAGTTCATGGCTTTGCCGCCTTGCCGCGCAACAGCGACTGTGCGGTATAGACGAGGATCGCGGCTCCGACCGCACCCGCCACTGCCACCAGCAGCAGCACGATCACATCAATCGGGCCACCGATGTCGCCAAAGCCCGAACTGGTCACATTTTGCACGAACAGCACCGCCGCAATGGCGCCGAACGGCATGGCAACCTGCGCCCAGAGGAATTTGCGCCAGGACACTGCCCGATCCCGGATCAGGACGTAGAGATAGGCCGCCGTCACCAGAACGGCAGCGGCCACCATCACCCATAACAGGCCGCGCCCGAAGATTTCCTCGAACACCGCGATCATCGTCGAAAACGTTAGCTCCTGCATGTTCCCTCCTCCTCAGGCCCTGCCGCGCAGCATTGCGTTATAGGTGGCCTTCAACGCCACCTCCTTCATCAGCCAGCTGATCCACAACTCCTCCAAGGGTGCGATGAGACCGGGGAAGGAGGGCACAAGGTTGTTGTGATAGTCGAATTCCACCAGCATCGCCTTGCCGACACGGGTGATCATCGGACAAGAGGTATAGCCGTCATAGACCGTCGTGCCTTCGCGACCCTGAATGGCGGCGATCAGGTGATCCTCGACCACCGGCACCTGCCATTTCACGCTCGCCGCAGTCTTGCCCTTCGGCACCCCCGCCACATCGCCGAGCGCGAAGATCTCGGGATAGCGCAGGTGGCGCAGGGTCTTCATGTCGCATTCGACCCAGCCCTGGTCGGACCATTTATCCGCCCAGGACAGGCCCGATTGCCGGATCATCTCGGGCGCGCGCTGCGGCGGGATGACGTGCAGATAGTCATAGGGCATCTCGGTGGTGGATTTCACCACGGCGCCCGTCACCGGATCGGTGATCATTGTGGCAAAGGTCGCCCGTTTCGCCCCGGCGTCGATGGCGGTCAGGGTCTGGCCGTAATGCGGGGTGATCTTGCGCTCGCCGAACAGCATCCGCACTTTTTCCGAGACGATCGGCACCGAGAACAGCACCTGCTGTGGGCAAGCGTAATGGGTCTCAAACTTGCCCTTCGCATCACCACGGCTGGCGATGTCGTCGATCAGGAACGTATGTTTCAGCGGCGCGCCGGCGCATTTCATCTCGGTCGCGGGGCGGGTGAAAAGGCCGATGCCGCCCTCTTCGGTGAATTCATGGGCCGCCTCCCATGTCTTCGCGGCATATTGCGGCCCGGCATAGAGCGCGCCGATGCCGTTCTGCCCGACCATATCTAGCGAAAAGCCCTCGATGGCTGCATGGTCCAGCACAAGACCGGGCGCGACCACCAAGAAATCATAGTCCAGCCGCTGGCCGCTTTCCGTCGAGACGGTCTTCGCCTGCGGGTCGATGGCGGCGGCGGCCTCTTCAATCAGTGTCACACCTTGCGGCAGCCAGTCGGTGGTCTGGCTGAGGACATAATCCGCCGGTTTCAGCCCCGCCGCGACCAGAGACAGCCCCGGCTGATAGAGATGTTCGCGGCGTGGATCGACCAGAGTGATTGACGCGCCGTCCAGCCGCTGGACCAGACGATTGGCAAGCGTCGCACCACCCGCCCCCGCGCCGATGATCACTATCCGCACCCTGGTCGCCAGCTTCGCCGCCTGCGCCTGACCACCAAGGCCAAACGCCAGCGCCCCAACCGCGCCCAGCCCCAACAGGCCACGCCGCGTGCTTCGAAATTCCCTCATCGTGAAACCTCTCCTCCCTGCAAAACAAGTGCGGGGCGGGGAGACACCCCCCGCCCCGCCGCCCCCTCACGCAGCCTCGCGCGTGATGATCTCGGCCTCGCCTTCCAGCAATTTGTGGACCGGGCATTTGTCAGCCATCGTGACCAGAAGCGCGCGGTCCTCGGGGGTGAGATCGCCGATCAGGCTGACGACCCGCTCGAAGGCATGGGGCTTTTCGCCGGTCGGAGCCGGATCGGCGCCCATGCTCATCACCGGCGCGCGCAGGTGGCGCACCTCGACCGACACATCGTCGAGCGCGATTTTCTTGCGACCCGCGACCATGCGGATCGTCATCGTGGTGCAGGCGGCAAGGCCGGCCATCACCAGTTCAAACGGATCGGGGCCGGTGTCCTGCCCGCCATAGGTTCCCGGTTCGTCCGCGCCAAGAATGTGGTGGCCCACATTGATATATTGCCCGAAGGGGCCAAAGCCGCTTTCGCGGGCCTTCACGACATTGCGTTGCGGAGCATTGCTCATGGTTTCTGTTCCCTGTTTCGGAAAATGCGTTCAGGTGATCTGCAGCGAGCCTTTGGCCGCCATCATCAGGTCGATCACCTCGGGCGCGGTAATGATCTCATAGCCCGGC
>JAGPGI010000202.1 GCA_018056045.1 Paracoccus sp. (in: a-proteobacteria) | reverse complement strand
GTTCACCTGCATGCCCGCGACCCGCAGGACGGCCGCCCCGACCAGACCCCCGAGGCGTTTGAGCCCTTTCTGCGCGTGATCAAGCAGCGCAGCGATTGCGTGGTCAACATCACCACCGGCGGCGCGCCGACGATGACCATTCAGGAACGCATCCGCCCCGCCGCGACATGGAAGCCCGAGGTCGCCTCATTGAACATGGGCACGATGAATTTCGGCCTGTTTCCCATGCTGGCGCGCTTTGAAAACAGCCTGAAACATCAATGGGAACGCGACTATCTGTCCAACCGCGATATCGTGTTTCGCAACACCTTCGGCGATATCGAACATATCCTGACCACGCTGGGCGCCAATGGTACCCGGTTCGAGTTCGAATGCTACGACACCGCGCATCTCTACAACCTCAAGCACTTCTTTGACGCCGGAATCGTCAAGGGGCCGCTGTTCATCCAGACCGTGTTCGGGCTGATGGGCGGCATCGGCGCCCATCCCGAGGATGTCATGCATATGAAACGCACCGCCGATCGGCTTTTCGGCGACAATTACCGCTGGTCGGTGCTTGGCGCGGGAAAGAACCAGATGGCGATTGCGGCCATGTCGGCGGCGATGGGCGGCCATGTCCGTGTCGGGCTGGAGGATTCGCTGTGGAACGGCCCCGGCCAGCTGGCGAAATCCAACGCCGAGCAGGTCACCCGCGCCCGCCAGATCATCGAGGGGCTGGGGCTTGAGATCGCCTCCCCCGACGAGGCGCGGGAAATTCTGGCGCTCAAGGGTGCCGATCAGGTCGAATTCTGATCCCCCGAAAAGGAGAGGCGCGCCCGGGACGGCCCGGACGCGCCTGTTTTGCCTGTTTTCTTCTTCTGCCTCAGCTACACCCCGACGTTCCGCCGCAGGTATTGCACTTCATGCAGGTGCCATTGCGCACCAGCGTGTAATTTCCACATTCCCCGCAGGGGTCGCCCTCATAGCCCTGCATCTTGGCCTTGGTGCGCGCGTCCATGCCGGTCGCAGCGACCGTGCTGGCCACCTGATAGCTGGCCGCCGCCTCGGCCATACCGGTTGCGACCGCCACCGACGACACGCCCCCCTGCAGCACCATCAGCTCTTGCGGCAGGCGCTTGCGCAGATAGCCGGCGCTGCTGATCTGCTTGAGCATGGTCAGCGATTTCAGCTCGGCCTGATCGCTGACCGGGGCAAGGTTCTGCCCTTCGGCCTCGCCGCCGCCCAGATCGTCAAAGCTGGCGCCCTGCGGCTTGACATGCGCCAGATCGGTGCGGTCCAGATAGCTGACCGCCAGTTCGCGGAACACATAGTCCAGGATCGAGGTGGCGTTCTTGATGCTGTCATTCCCTTGCACCATGCCCGCCGGTTCGAACCGGGTGAAGGTGAAGGCGTCGACGAATTCCTCCAGCGGCACGCCGTATTGCAACCCGACCGAGACCGCGATGGCGAAGTTGTTCATCATCGCCCGGAAGCCCGCGCCTTCCTTGTGCATGTCGATGAAGATCTCGCCAAGCGCGCCATCGTCATATTCGCCGGTGCGCAGATAGACCTTGTGGCCGCCGACGACCGCCTTTTGCGTATAGCCCTTGCGGCGCTGGGGCAGTTTTTCGCGATGGCTGCGCACGGCCTCCTTGACGATGATCCGCTCGACGATCTTTTCGGCGATGACGGTGGCCTTTTCCTGCGGCGTGCCGCTGGTGAGAATCTCTTCGGCCTCTTCGTCATCCTCGACCAGCGCGGCGGCCAAGGGCTGGCTCAGCTTTGATCCGTCGCGGTACAGCGCATTGGCCTTGATGCCCAAGGACCAGCTCAGCTCATAGGCGGCCAGCGCATCGGCGATGGTGGCGCTGTTGGGCATGTTGATGGTCTTGGAGATCGCGCCCGAGATGAAGCTTTGGGCCGCCGCCATCATGCGGATATGGCTGTCCACGGTCAGATAGCGCTTGCCCTTGCGCCCGCAGGGGTTGGCGCAGTCAAAGACCGGCAGATGCGCGGGGTCCAGATGCGGCGCGCCCTCCAGCGTCATGGTGCCACAGACATGATCGTTCGCCGCCTCGATCTGCGCCTTGGTAAAGCCCAGATGCCGCAGCAGGTCGAAGGTCGGGTCGTTCAGCTTTTCAGCCGGAATGCCCAGCGTCTCGCGGCAGAAGGCCTCGCCCAAGGTCCACTGGTTGAAGACAAAGCGGATATCGAAGGCCGAGGCCAGTGCCGCGTCGACCTTTTCCAGCTCGCGCGGGCCGAAGCCGTGGCCGATCAGGCTGGCATGGTTGATGCCGGGGCAATTGCCAAGGCTGGCGTGCCCCACGGCATAGGCGACGATTTCCTCGATCTGGGCCGAGCCGTAACCCAGCGTCTCAAGCGCCGAGGGCACCGAGCGGTTGATGATCTTGAAATAGCCGCCGCCTGCCAGTTTCTTGAACTTGACCAGCGCGAAATCAGGCTCGATGCCGGTGGTGTCGCAATCCATCACCAGACCGATGGTGCCGGTCGGCGCGATCACCGTGGCCTGCGCATTGCGATAGCCGTGCTCTTCGCCAAGGCTCAGCGCCTCGTCCCATGCGCCTTGCGCCAGCGCCACCAGACGCGGGTCGGGGCAATTGGCCACGTCCAGCTCGACCGGGCGGACATTCACCCCGTGATAGGCGCCGGTGCCGTGAACGGCGGCGCGGTGGTTGCGGATGACGCGCAGCATGTGACGCGCGTTTTTCTTGTAGCCGGGGAACGGCCCCAGCTCGGCCGCCATCTCGGCCGAGGTCGCATAGGCCACGCCGGTCATGATCGCGGTCAGCGCGCCGCAGACGGCCCGGCCCTCGATGCTGTCATAGCCATAGCCCATGTTCATCAGCAGCCCGCCCAGATTGGCGTAACCCAGACCCAGCGTGCGGAAATCATAGCTGCGCTGCGCGATTTCCTTGCTGGGGAACTGCGCCATCAGCACGCTGATTTCCAGTGTGATGGTCCATAGCCGGCTGGCATGGACATAGCCGTTCGCGTCGAATTCCTCGCCATCCCAGAAACGCAACAGGTTCATCGAGGCCAGATTGCAGGCGGTATCGTCCAGGAACATGTATTCGCTGCAGGGGTTGCTGCCGCGGATCGCCCCGTCCTCGGGGCAGGTATGCCAGGCGTTCACGGTGTCATGGAACTGGATGCCCGGATCGGCGCAGGCCCATGCGGCATGGCCGATCTGGTCCCAAAGCTCGCGCGCCGAAACCGTCCGCGCGACCTTGCCATCGGTGCGGCGCACCAGCTCCCATGGGGCATCCTCACGCACAGCGCACAGGAAGCTGTCGGTCACCCGCACCGAGTTGTTCGAGTTCTGCCCCGAGACCGAGATATAGGCCTCTGAGTCCCAATCGGTGTCATAGGTCGGGAATTCAATTGAATCAAAGCCCTGCCGCGCATATTGCAGAACCCGGTTGACATAGGTTTCGGGGATCATGGCGCGCTTCGCGGCCCGGATCGCCGATTTCAGCGCCGCATTCCGCGCCGGGTCGGTCGCATCGTCGATGCTGCCATCCCAGCCACGGATCGCGGCGAAGATCTCGTTCAGCTTCTGCTCGTGCATCTTGGAGCCGGCCACCAGCGAGGCGACCTTCTGCTCTTCGATGACCTTCCAGTTGATGAACTGCTCGATGTCGGGGTGATCCATGTCGCAGATCACCATCTTTGCCGCGCGCCGGGTCGTGCCGCCCGATTTGATCGCGCCGGCTGCGCGGTCTCCGATCTTCAGAAAGCCCATGAGCCCCGAAGACTTGCCGCCGCCCGACAGTTTCTCGCCCTCGCCCCGCAGGGACGAAAAATTGGTGCCCGTGCCCGAGCCGTATTTGAAAAGCCGCGCCTCACGCACCCACAGGTCCATGATGCCGCCTTCGTTCACCAGATCATCGCTGACCGACTGGATGAAGCAGGCATGGGGCTGGGGATGCTCATAGGCGCTGTCCGAACGGACCAGCTTGCCCGACTTGTAATCGACATAGAAATGGCCCTGCCCCGGACCGTCGATGCCGTAAGCCCAGTGCAGCCCGGTATTGAACCATTGCGGACTGTTCGGGGCCGCCATCTGCCGCGCCAGCATGTGGCGCATTTCGTCGTAATAGGCGCGGGCGTCGTCCTCCTTGGTGAAATAGCCGCCCTTCCAGCCCCAATAGGCCCAGGCGCCGGCCAGCCGGTCAAAGACCTGCCGGGCCGAGACCTCGCCCACATAGCGCGCCTCTTCGGGCAGTTTTGCCAGCGCCTCCTCATCGGGGACCGAGCGCCACAGGAATTCGGGCACACCCTTTTCCTTGACGCGCTTGAGCCGCGCCGGCACCCCGGCCTTGCGGAAGTATTTCTGCGCGATCACGTCCGAGGCGACCTGGCTCCAGCCCTGGGGCACCTCGACCGCATCATTGTGAAAGACGACGCTGCCATCGGGATTGCGGATTTCGCTGGTGGTGGTGGTAAAGGCGAGATTGCCGTAGGCACCGCCCCCAGCCGTGGTGAAACGCCGTTCGATCCGCATATCCCTGAAGCCCCTCGTTTTTGTCTGGGTGCCGGGGCAAGCACATGACGCCCCGTCCTGCGCCCTTGGGCGCAAGCCGGGCTGCCCTGCTGGCCGCCCCCGATCACCGTATTTCTGAACCTATCTGCCGCCGACCACGCCGCTGCGCGAATTTCGTCCATCACACCAAATGTTGTGGCCATGCGGGCTTGCGACACAAACTGCCGTGAGATCACGCGCATTTCAACATAAATTTTACCGATCTCGAGGCCTGGATTCGGCAGGAAATACTGGCTGGGGCACATGCCGCGGCTGCATTATTAATCTTGGGGAAAACTGGCACGACAGCGAAATTTTGAATGATCCGGCAGATTTCCGCGCAGCAATCCACCCGGTTTCCACAGGCTTATCCACAGGGCAGGTTGCGACTTCGTTCCGCCCGGCCGGGGTCAGGATTTTTTTGCCTGCGGCAGAATGACATCATGATCGGTGACGATCAGATCCAGCGGAGCATCCGTTACCTCGACGGGAATCGCGCGAATCTCTTGCACGCCATAGGCGAATCCGATCGCCAATGTCGGACCCGAGGCCCGCAATTGCGCCAATGTCCGGTCATAGAAGCCGCCACCATAGCCCAGCCGGTTGCCGGCACGGTCGAAACCGGCCAGCGGCACGATCAGCACCTCGGGGCGCAGTTCGGGCGAATCGGCGGGCGGATGGCTGGTGCCAAAGCCCCCCGGTTCCAGCCGGCCGTCATAGCGGCGAAAGACCAGCGGCCGTGCCGGACCCAGCACCACCGGCAGGCAGACCGGGCCGTCATGCGCCGCCATGGCCGGGCGCGGATCGGCCTCGTCGCGCATCGGCCAGTATCCGGCCAGAACCTTTCCAGCATGGGGCGCCAGCACCGCGATCAGATTGCGGGTCAGCGCCGCCGCGTCGCCGCCCTGCCCGCGCGCCTTCAGCGCCGCCTTGCGCAGATCGGATTTCACAGCAGGATCACCGAGGCCAGACCCAGGAAGGTGAAAAAGCCCACCACATCGGTCACCGTGGTCACGAATGTTCCCGAGGCCAGCGCCGGATCCGCCCCGGCCTTTTCCAGCCCCAGCGGGATCAGGATCCCCCCCAGCGCCGCCGCAGACAGG
>JAGPGI010000203.1 GCA_018056045.1 Paracoccus sp. (in: a-proteobacteria) | reverse complement strand
CAACTTCACCCCGCCCGAGGAAAAGGGCGCGCCCAGTTTCCTGTCATGGGACGATGCGCGCACGCTGTTTCACGAATTCGGCCATGCGCTGCACAATATCCTGTCGGATGTGACCTGGCCCTCGATCTCGGGGACCTCGGTGGCGCGCGATTTCGTCGAACTGCCCAGCCAGCTTTACGAGCATTGGCTGGAACAGCCCGAGGTGCTGGACCGCCATGCCCGCCATGCCGAAACCGGCGCGCCGATGCCGGTGGCGCTGCGCGACCGGATTCTGGCGGCCAGCAATGCCGATCAGGGCTTTGCCACCACCGAATATCTGGAAAGCGCGTTGGTCGATCTGGCCTTTCACCGCGGCGCGCCGCCCGACGACCCGATGGCACGGCAGGCCGAAGTGCTGGCCGGCCTTGACGCCCCGGCCGCCATACCCATGCGCCACGCCACGCCGCATTTCTCGCATGTGTTCTCGGGCGACGGCTATTCCTCGGGCTATTACAGTTACATGTGGTCCGAGGTCATGGATGCCGACGCCTTCGAGGCATTCATGGAAAAAGGCGACGCATTCGATGCCCAAACCGCTGAAAAACTGGAGAAATGGATCTTGTCCAAGGGCGATTCTCAGCCTGCGGATGAACTTTGGCTGAAATTCAGGGAACGAAAACCGGGTATTCACGCGTTGTTGAAGGGACGCGGCCTGCTGGCCGACGCTTCTTGACCAAAGGGAGATCGACATGATTGCAACCAAACCCGTTCTTGCCCTTGCTGCCTCGACGCTGTTCGCCGTCGCCGCCTGTAGTGCGGTCGATACGCTGACGGCGCCGCAGGTGCCCCAGAATACCCCCGGCCCGATGGCGCAGGACAACGCGCTGAATGGTGTCTATAACCTGCTGCGCTCGGAATGCGGGCAAACGACCAGTGACAAATCGCTGGTGGTCGACGGGCGCAAGTTCCTGTTCCCGCGGGCAAGTTGCACCGTGGTCAAGTCCGAACGCCAGCCCAGCCAGACCCGCGTGACCCTGTCCTGCGAAGGCGATTCCGGCTCGGCAGGCAACCGCGTCATCGACCTGCAGACCCGCTCGGACGGCACGCTGCGCGTGACCGAGGATTCGCTGACGCTGACCTATTTCCTGTGCATGAAGGCCCCGGCCAGCACCGACTCGCTGGTCGGCCAGACCATGTAAGCGTGACGCATCGCAGGACCGCCCCGTTTCGGGGCGGTCCTTGCATTTCGCCTGACCGTGACCCGATCCACCTACCCAATCCACCGGTCATGACCGCGAAACCAGACTGAACAGTCAGGTTTTCGAGCGGCTCCAAGGCTGGACGGCGCCCCCGCTGTGGCCTAATCTGGATAAGTTCAGAAAATTCTAGCGTTTGAGTCACTCTGCTCCAAGCATGGGAGGAGGCGATGGACCGCTGCACCGTGCCGGTCACCGATATTGGCGAGATCCCGATCGACAAGATGGGTCTCGCCCATTACTTCGCGAATTACGAGCGATATATAGGCCCGCTGCGGGACCAGCCGCTGAATGTTCTTGAGCTTGGGGTGGCGAATGGCGACTCGCTCAAGCATTGGGAAGGCTGGCTGCCGAAATCCCGGATCACCGGGCTGGACATCAATGCCTGTCCGGCGAAATTCGACAGCGGCAGGGTCGAATGCTATGTCGGCGAACAGCAGGATCGGGCGCTTCTGGACCGCATCGCCGCCGAACGCGCACCCGAGGGCTTTGATGTCATCATCGATGACGCGGCGCATGTCGGGCAACTGGCGCGGATCTCGTTCTGGCATCTGTTCGAGCGGCATCTGAAGCCCGGCGGCTATTACTTCATCGAGGATTGGGGCACCGGCTACTGGTCGCAATATCCCGACGGCAAGCATTTCAGCCCCGAACCGGCCGAACTGTCATGGCATGAGCGGTTTCTGGACCGGATGCATAAAAGTTCCAGCGTGCAGGGGGTCTATTCGCTGCGCAAACTGACCGGCTGGATGCGCTGGAATCTGGTGCGGCGGCGCTTTCATGGCCATGACCGCGGCATGGTCGGCTTCGTCAAGGAGCTGATCGACGAATGCGGGGCCGAGGACATGACCCATCCCGGCCTTGGAACCGGCACGCCGCGACGCTCGCTGTTTGAATGGATGCGCGTGTCCCTGGGCCATGTGGTGATCCGCAAGGCCCGCCGGCTGGACGCCTGAATGCGGGCGCCTTGTTGCCGGGCAGCGCCAGAGTGGGGTCAGTCGCGGATTTCGTCCGGGTCGGCGCCCCAGATCGTCGTCTTGGGAACCCAGCCCTTTTCGCCCCCGCCCGAAACCCGGCACCAATCGATATTGCATTCATGCAGGCGCACGATGGCGCCGGCCTCGGCGCGGGCCACGACATTCGCGCGTGCCTCCGGCTTGGCCATCAGGTCCAGCATGTCCTTATGCACGATGGCGGTGCGCACGCCCGACAGCAGCGAATAATGCACCCAGCCGCCGGCGCCGTCCTGATCCTCGACCCGCCGCCAATGGCCGAATTCGGCGGTGACGCGCAAGGGCATGCCGGCATGGCGGAACACCCAGTCGATACGATGCGAGAGGCTGGGGCCGCGCCGGGCATTGCCCTCGCTGCCTTTCAGGCTGACATAGCGCGGCAGCGGCAGGTTGGTGACCGGCCCGCGATTGGGGTCGCGCTGGCCGTCCTGATGGCGGCTGATCTGCGCATCGGCCGAGACCTCGGGAACGCCGCCGGTCTCGGGCTTCCCGGCCGGATCGGCGCCTTGCGCCGATGCCATGCCCATGGTCAGCGATACTGCCACGGCGAATGCGATGGCGCCCGGCCAAGCCTGTCCTGTCTTCATCTGCCTGTCCTGCAACTGCGGGGGTCTTGTGCCCGCCCCCTAACGGAGGCACTTTGCCAAAAGCCGTCCGGCTTTGGAAGAGAGGAGCGACCATGCATGCTGGTCCCGTGACCGATCATACCCGTCCGCGCCTTAAAGTTTTCGTGACCCGAAAGCTGCCTGCCAAGGTTGAGACCCGCATGGCCGAGCTATTCGACGTCACGCTGAACCCCGAGGACAAGAAGCTTGACCATGATGAGCTGCTTGAGGCGATGCGCAATTTCGACGTGCTGGTGCCGACGGTGACCGACCGCATCGACGCCGACATGCTGGCGCAGGCCGCCGCATTCGGCGGCAAGCTCAAGCTGATCGCAAGCTACGGGGCCGGTGTCGATCACCTTGACGTGCATGCGGCGCGCAAGCGCGGCATCCTGATCAGCAACACCCCCGGCGTGGTGGCCGAGGACACCGCCGACATGACGCTGGCGCTGATTCTGGCCGTCACCCGCCGCATCCCCGAGGGCATGGCCGAAATGCAGGCCGGGCGCTGGCAGGGCTGGTCGCCGATCTCGCATCTGGGCGGACGGCTGGGCGGGCGCCAGCTTGGCATTCTGGGCATGGGGCGCATCGGGCAGGCGGTGGCGCGGCGCGCCAATGCCTTTGGCATCAAGGTCCATTACCACAACCGCCATCGCCTCCGCCCCGAAGTCGAGAGCGAACTGCACGCGACATGGTGGGAAAGCCTTGATCAGATGCTCGCGCGGGTGGACATCGTCTCGGTCAACGCGCCGCATACGCCGGCGACCTTCCATCTGCTGAATGCGCGGCGGCTGAAGCTGCTGAAACCCTCGGCCGTGGTCATCAATACCTCGCGCGGCGAAGTGATCGACGAAAACGCCCTGACCCGGATGCTGCGCGCCGGCGAGATCGCGGGCGCCGGCCTTGACGTCTTTGAGCATGGGCACGAGATCAATCCGCGCTTGCGCGCCCTGCCCAATGTCGTGCTGCTGCCGCATATGGGCTCGGCCACCGTCGAGGGCCGCATCGAAATGGGGGAAAAGGTGATATACAATATCCGCACCTTCGCCGACGGCCTGCCGCCGCCGGATCTTGTCCTGCCGAGCATGCTGTGACGCAGGCGGCGGGGCCGGTGCCGCGCGACGGCGGCGTCATCGATGCGCGTTGGGCGGTCTCGGGGCTGTTTATCGCCAATGGCCTCATGATGGGCAGTTGGGCGCCCAAGCTGCCGGTGCTGATGCAGCGGCTGCAGATCACCGAAGGCGTGGCCGGGCTGCTGGTTCTGATGCTGGGGCTGGGCGCGGTCAGCATGATGCCGGTCTTTGGCGCCATGGTGACGCGCCACGGCTCGGCGCGGGCGGTGCGGCTGGCCGCCGTGCTGGCGACCCCGACGCTGCTTTTGATGTCGCTGATGCCGGGGCTGTGGTCGGTCGCCGTCGCGATCTATCTGTTCGGCGGCTTTCTGGGCGGCATGGACGTGGCGATGAACGCCAATGCCGTCGTGGTCGAGCGCGCCCGACGCCGCGCCATCATGTCCTCGTGTCACGGATTCTGGAGCCTCGGCGGGTTGGCCGGCGCGGGCGCGGGCGGCATCGCGCTGGCCTATCTGGGCGAGATCGGCCATTCGATTCTGGTCACGCTGGTCGTCACGGCGATTCTGGCGCTGGTCCTGCCCCGGGTTCTGGTCGATGACGCGACCGATGGTCAGGCCAAGGCCGCACCGCTGCGCCTGCCGCGCTCGCCCTTGCCCTATCTGATCGGGTTGTTGTCGCTCTGTTCGATGATCCCCGAAGGCGCGATCATCGTCTGGGCGGCGGTCTATCTGCGCCGCGATCTGGGCGCCAGCCTGTCGCTGTCGGGCTTTGGCTTTGCCGCCTGCGCCGGCGCCATGGCGGTGATGCGCTTCATGGGTGACGGCATCCGCCAGCGGCTGGGCGCGGTGCGCACGCTGCGCATCGGCGCGATGGTGGGCGCGCTGGGGCTGGGGCTGGCGGCGCTGGCGCCGACGCCGGCGCTCGCGATCCTTGGCTTTGGGCTGGCCGGGCTGGGCATCTCGAATCTGGTGCCGATCGCCTTTTCAGCGGCAGGGAACCTGCCTGGAATCGCGCCGGGAATCGGCATGTCGGTGGCGACGACGCTGGGCTATTCGGGGATCCTGCTGGCCCCCGGCCTGATCGGTTTCGCCGCTGAACATCTGGCGTTTTCAGTCATCTTCGGGGCGCTGGCGCTGCTGATCCTGTCGTCGCTGCTGTTCTCGCGGTTGGCGCGCTTTGCCGATTTCGACCAGCACAATCACTGAGATTTGCGCATTCCTGCGGCGATGTCGTTTTCGTGCCGTTTCATGTCGTCTGCATGATCCGGCGCGGCGCGGCTTCTGGCACAGAGAGGGAAAAGCGCGTCCGACAGGAGGAAACGACGAATGAAGACCCATGTGAAGGCCCTTGTGGTCGGAGGCGGCGCGGTCGGCTGCGGCATCGCCTATCATCTGGCCAAGGCCGGCTGGGACACGATGCTGGTCGAACGTGACGAGCTGACGGCGGGCTCGACCTGGCACGCGGCCGGACTTTTGCCTTTGTTCAACATGGGTTACGCGACCGGCCATATCCATGACTATTCGGTCAAGCTTTATGCCGGGCTTGAGGCGGAAACCGGGCTGAACGCCGGTTTCACCCGCTGCGGCAACCTGCGCATGGCCCAGACCGACGCGCGGATGGACGAATACCAGCTTTATTCCGCCACCGCCGAGACCATCGGCATCGAGCATGAATTCCTGACGCCCGCCCAGATCAAGGA
>JAGPGI010000201.1 GCA_018056045.1 Paracoccus sp. (in: a-proteobacteria) | reverse complement strand
CCGGCGCGGCCCAGATGCTCGCTCATGGCGATGCCTGCCTGGCCGGCGCCGACGACAAGCGTGTCGATCTTGTCCACTGACATTTCTGCGTCCTTTTTCCGGGTTTCGGAGGATGGCCGCAAACACCGGCAAACATCCCGCAGCCAACCTAGACCCGGCCAGGAAACCCGAAAATTACCGTTTTCTGCACCAAGCCTTAGGCAGAGCCTAAAGCCACCGGCCATGCCGCCCGGATCGGCCCATCCAACCCCGGACCGGCCGCCTTTTGCGGCCCGGCTTAGGCAAAGCCTAAGCGCGGCTGAGAAAAGCCCGACTTTCCGCCGCCCCCGCCCGCGTGAAAGACTTGTCCGCGAATGGCCCGCAGGGCCAAGGCGCAAGAGGTCCAGATGATCCGCACCGGCGACGACTACCGCGAGTCGATCCGCGGCAACCGCGATATCCATATCGATGGCGAGCGGGTCCGCGACGTGACCACGCATCCCGCCTTTCGCCCGCTGGTCGATATCCGCGCGCGCATCCATGACATGCAGCAGGACGAGGCGCATCGCGACATCCTGACCTGGACCGAGAACGGCCAGACGAATACGATCAGCGCCCGCCTGCCGGTGTCGCAGGCCGATTGGTGGGCCAAGCGCCGCGCCACCGACCGCGTGCTGAACGAGCTGGGCGGCGTGGTGACACGGGTCGGCGACGACACTTTGGGCGAGTTCTGGTCGCTTTACGACGCCGCCGATGCGCTGGCCGAGATCGAGCCGCAATTTGCCGGCAATATCCGCGCCCATATCGACCGGGCGCTGCATCAGGACCTGTTCCACATCTCGGCCAATACCGATCCCAAGGGCGACCGCTCAAAGCCGCCGCAGGCGCAGGACCCGGACATGTCGCTGCATGTGGTGCGCGAAACCGATGCCGGCATCATCGTGCGCGGCGCCAAGTTCGAAACCGCGGCGGCCTATGCGAACCTCGCCTATGTGAAGCCCACGATCACCAATTGGGGCGATGCCGCGCAATCGGATTACGCCATCGGCTTTGTCTGCGACCAGAACGCGGCGGGGCTGAAATTCATCTGCCGCTCGGGCTTTGCGCAGGCCGGGGCCGAGCGTGACTATCCGCTGTCCAACCGCTTTGACGAGATCGAGGCGCTGGTCATCTTTGACGATGTGCTGATCCCGTGGGAAAACGTGCTCTTTCTGCGCAGCACCCGCGCCGCGCGCCATATCCATGCGACCCTGCACCGCTATTCGGCCTTTGCCTTTGTCCAGCGCATCCTGAAGCTGGCGGACATGCTGATCGGGGCGGCGCTTTTGAACACGCGCCAGACCGGCCTTGACCGCCAGCAGGGCGTGCAGGAAAAACTGGCCCGGCTGGCCGTCTGGCGCGAGGGGATCAACGCCCATCTGACCGCCGCCGTGGCGCTTGGCGAGAAATCCCCCGCCGGGCTGATGATGCCCAACCAGTCGCTGCTTTATGCCGGCCGGGTGCTGGCCTGTTCGCAACTGCACGAGATGATGAACCTGACGCGCGAGCTGTGCGGCGGCCAGCTCAGCCTGACCCCGAATGCCAGCGCCTTCGACGCCCCCGAGACCGGGCCATGGCTGCAGAAATACTATAGCCTGAACGAGGAATGGCTGGCCGAGGACCGCCGCAAGCTGCTGGCCTTTGCCCGCGATCTGGTCAGTTCGGACTATGCCGGGCACCGGCTGGCCTTTCAGCTTTTCGGCCAGTCGCCACCCCATAGCCAACTGGCCGCCGTCTATCGCAATTTCGACTGGGAGGGGCCGATGGCGCTGGTCGGGCAGATGGCGGGCCTCAGCGACCGGGTGCTGGGCGAGGCGACCCTGACCCTCGGCGACAGCGCCGTCAGCAAATGGTATGCGACCGACTGGCCGCGCGCGCGAAAGCCCCGGGTGGATCCGGGCTAGGGCATTGACCCGCTTGCCGCAGGGCGCGGTTTTGATCCAGAGTGGTGGCGGTCCGCGGCCCTTCTGGCAGGTGCCGGAAACCGGATATTGGATGTCGCTGGTTTTTCATCACTCCGTTTGCCGTTCTGAACTGGGTCCGGGCGGATTTTACCGTCTGGCCCGCCAAGGATGACCGATGCCCCTGCGCTATACGTTGCGACAGCTGGAATATTTCGTGGCCGTGGGCGAGACGGGCAGCATTGCCGCCGCCTCGCAACAGGTCAATGTCTCGTCGCCCTCGATCTCGGCCGGGGTCTCGCAGCTCGAGGAAGAACTGGGGGTCAAGCTGTTCGTGCGCTATCACGCGCAGGGGCTGACCCCGACGCTGGCCGGGCGCAAGCTTCTGGATCACGCCCAGATGGTGCTGCGGCAGGCGGCGGCCTTGCGCGATCTGGCGGGCGATCTGTCGGGTTCGGTGCGCGGGCCGCTGGCGGTGGGATGCCTGAGCACCATCGCCCAGATCGTGCTGCCCGGCCTGCGGCGCAGCTTCATCCAGCAATATAGCGAGGTCCGCATCTCGCAGGTGGAAACCGATCAGGCCGAGCTGTTCAGCCTGCTGCGGCAGGCCAAGATCGATCTGGCGCTGACCTATGATCTGGACCTGCCGGCGGATCTGCATTTCTTTCCGATCACCGAATTGCCGCCGCTGGTCGCCATGTCCGAGGGCCATGCGCTGGCGCATCTGCCCGCCGTCTCGATCCACGAGATCGCGCCGCATCCGATGGTGCTGCTGGACCTGCCGATGAGCGCGGATTACTTCCTGTCCTTTTTCACCCGCGAAGGGTTGCGCGCCAATATCGCCGAGCGCACCCGCGACATGGCCGTCATGCGCAGCCTTGTCGCCAATGGCTTTGGCTATTCCATCGTGAACCTGCGGCCGCTGAACGACGTGGCGCCGGATGGCAAGCCCATGCGCTTCGTGCCGCTGACCGGCCAGCAGCGCCCGATGAACCTTGGCCTGCTGATGAGCGACGGGGCCGAGCGCACGCAACTCCACAAGGCCTTCATGACCCATGCCCAGGACTGGATCGAGGCACAGAGCAGCCGGCTTCTGGGCCTGAAACCCTGACCCCCGCCGCGCCCTGCCCCGATCACAGCCGGGCGAGCCGCGCGGCGCTTTCGGGCATTCGCGCAAGGCTTGCGCCGATGCGCTCGCGCCAGCGCGGGCCGCGCGACTGCGCATCCTCCAAGGCCTCGGCCAGCTCATCGGGGCGGTCCTCGGCCAGCGCGGCGATCAGCAGCGCCGCCTGCGCCCGATCCTTGGCGGCCTTCAGCCGGTCCTCGCCCCGGCGACGGTCGGCGACGATCAGCTTGTGGATGGCAAAGCGTTCGGGGCGCGGGATCTGGACCAGCACGCCGCTGCGATAGGGGATGGCGGCGGGAACCGGATCGGCCAGCAGAAAATTCAGGTAATGCAGCGCCTGCGCCTGCACGCCAAGGGCCGGCAGGGCGCGCAGCCCCTCGGCGCCAAAGGCCGGGGTCAGGAACTCGACCAGCGCATTTCCCGTCGTCTGCCGCCAGCGCCATGTCCGGCCCTGTTCAAGGCTGGGCACCGGCGCGAATGAGAAATCCGCCAGCACCTGCTGGACCGGCGGCGCGGCCGCATCCTCAAGCGCCAGCGACAGCCGCTCGAAGCTGGCAATGTCCAGATCGTCGGTCTGGGCGGCGTGATCAAGGCCAAGCCGCAGGTTCAGCTCGCCCTCATAGAGCCGAAAGGCATGGGTTCCGACAACCGTGCCGCCCAGCCTGAACACGCCCGCCCCCGACAAGGCGGCCATCAGGCTGCCGGTCGAGGGATCAAGGCCCAGATAGCCCTCGGCGCGCAACAGCCGGACCAGCCGCGCGCGGTCGCTGCGGCGCTGCCGGGCCGGAGCGCGCTCGTCGCCATGGCGCGCGATGCGGGCCGCCAGTTCGGGACTGTCCTCGCCGATATAGTGCTTTCTGACCTCGCTGCCGACGCGGTAGCTGTCATACCAATAGACGCGGCCGTTGCGGGTGACCCGCGTCGGCGTGCCGCGCAGATCGCCCACCGCCTCGTCGCGCAGCGCGCGCAGCAGGTCGTGATAGGCGGCATGGGCGATGGGGCTATGGCGAAAGATCATGTTCAACAGTTCCTTTGACTGTTGAATACACCCATGTTCAACAAAAGAAAAGTCTGTTGAACATGGATGTCCGCAGCGGCGTCGTTGTCTTCGCGCCGGCAGATTGATAGCCTTGCGCGATCGGGCAGCGCGGCCGGTTGGCTGACCCGCCGCCCCTGCACCGCCCGCGACCAAGGGTTTTGAGCATGCACGACTATCCCGCGCCGGCGCATTCGCAAGCCGCGACGCTGTCCCAGAACGAGGTCGCGATTCTGGCCGAGACCTTCCGGCTGCTTGGCGACCCCTCCCGGCTGCGGATCGTGCTTTGCTGTCTGGGCGGGCCGGTCCCGGTCAGCGAAATCGCCGAGCGGCTGGACCTGTCCGTGTCGCTGGTCAGCCATCACCTGCGGCTTTTGCGAGGGGCGCGGCTGGTCAAGGGCGTGCGGCAGGCCAAGCAGATCTTTTACGAAATCGCCGATCTGCATGTCAGCCATGTGCTGATCGACATGGCCAGCCACATCGCCGAAGACCATCAGGACGACTGATCCGCAAGGCGCCGCCAGCGACGGCGCCTTTCTGAATCGCAGAAGGCCCGGCAGATTCCGTCATTGACACCTATACGATTGAACAGATATTCAACTGTGTAAGCTTTGAAACTGGATTGACCCATGGCGCAGCCTGCCCAGCACGATCACGCCGCAGACGACCATTCCGCTCATGCCGGGCATGATCACGGCCACGAACATGACCATTCGCATGTCCCGGCAGTCACCTTGGCGAATGAAAAGAAAATCCTGCTTTCGTTCTTCATCATCTTCGCCTTCATGCTGGTCGAGGCGGTGGGCGGCATCCTCTCGGGCTCGCTGGCGCTTTTGGCCGATGCCGGGCACATGTTCACCGATGCCTTCGCGCTTGGTCTGGCCTTCGCCGCCTTTCGCATGGGCCGCCGCGCCGCCGATGGCCGGCGCACCTTCGGCTATGCCCGGTTCGAGGTCATCGCCGGGCTGGTCAATGCGCTGACGCTGTTCGGCATCGTCGGCTTCATCCTGTTCGAAGCCATCGCCCGTTTCCGCGATCCGCAACCGGTGCTGGCCGGGCCGATGTTCGTCATCGCCGTCATCGGCATGCTGGTGAACCTGTTCGTCCTGTGGCTGCTGAGCCGGGGCGACAGCGAGCATGTGAACGTCAAGGGCGCGATCCTGCATGTCATGGGCGACCTGCTGGGGTCGGTGGGCGCGATCATCGCCGCCGTGATGATCTGGTATACGGGCTGGACCCCGATCGACCCGATCCTGTCGGTCTTTGTCTCGCTGCTGATCCTGCTCGGCGCCTGGAGACTGCTGAAAAGCACCCTGCATATCCTGCTGGAAGGCGCCCCGGACGAGATTGACCCCCAGATGATCATCACCCATCTCAAGGCCAATATCCCCGGCATTGCCGATGTGAACCATGTCCATGTCTGGCAGATCACCTCGGGGCGGGCCCTGGCGACGCTGAAGATCCGGCCGCAGCCCGAGGCCGATTTGCGCGTTCTGACGACGCGGGCCGAGGCGGTCCTGCAAGAGCGCTTCAGCATCGAGCATACCACC
>JAGPGI010000200.1 GCA_018056045.1 Paracoccus sp. (in: a-proteobacteria) | reverse complement strand
TTTTCGACGCGCAGGGCCGGATGCGGCCGGTCTGGTCGGCCTTTATCGACCAGCTTGCCGCCCTGACCCCGGACGAGGTCGAGACCCGTTTCGCCCGGGGCGAGCAATATCTGCGCGATGCGGGGGTTTATTTCCGCTTTTATTCGGGCGGGCCGGCGCAGGACCGCGAATGGCCGCTGAGCCATGTGCCGGTCCTGATCCCCGAACAGGAATGGGCGGCGATCTGCGACGGGCTCACGCAGCGGGCGGAGCTGCTGGAAATGGTCATGGCCGATCTTTACGGCCCCGGCCAGCTGGTCCGCGACGGCCATCTGCCGGCCGAGCTGGTGGCCGGCAATCCGCAATGGCTGCGGCCCCTGGTCGGCGTGCAGCCACGCTCGGGGCATTGGCTGCATCATCTGGCCTTTGAGATCGGCCGCTCGCCCGACGGGTCGTTTCTGGTGCTGGGCGACAGGGCGCAGGCGCCCTCGGGCTCGGGTTTTGCGCTGGAAAACCGCATGGCGACGATGCGGATCTTTTCCGAGCCGTTCCCGCGCGCCCATGTCCACCGGCTGGCCGGGTTCTTTCGCGCCTTCCGCGAGGCGATGGAGGGGCTGGCCGGGGATCGCGGCAAGGCGATCCTGACGCCGGGGCCGAACAACGACACCTATTACGAACATACCTATATCGCCCGCTATCTGGGCATGACCCTGCTGGAGGGCGAGGACCTGATCGTCCGCGACGGTCAGGTGATGGTGCGCACCGTCAGCGGGGTCGAGCCGCTGGGCCTTTTGTGGCGGCGCATCGACAGCGAATTCGCCGACCCGCTGGAGCTGAACGAGGGGTCGCAGATCGGCACTCCCGGCCTGATCGAGGCGCTGCGTCAGGGGAACCTGTCGCTGATCAACGCGCTGGGATCGGGTGTCATCGAGACCCGCGCCTTCATGGCCTTTCTGCCCCGCATCTGCGAGCTTCTGACCGGCGAGGCCCTGCGCCTGCCCAATATCGCGACATGGTGGTGCGGCCAGCCGGCCGAGCGCGCCCATGTCATCGCCCATGCCGACCGCATGATGATCGGCGAGGCGCTGGACCCGGCGCTGCCCTTTGCCATCGGTGCCAATACCGCGCTTGGCGGGCAGTTTCTGGGCGGCGCGGACGGGCATCAGGGCGGCCTTGGCGACTGGATCGAACGCAATGGCAACCGGCTGGTCGGGCAAGAGGCGGTGACGCTTTCGACCACCCCGGCCTGGTCCGAGGGGCGGCTGGTGCCGCGTCCGATGACCATTCGCGTCTTTGCCGCGCGCACGGCCAGCGGCTGGACCTTCATGCCCGGCGGCTATGCCCGCATCGGCAAAAGCGGCGATACCACGGCGCTGGCGATGCAGGCCGGCGGCTCGGTCGCGGATGTCTGGGTGATGTCGCAGCAGCCGGCGCAGCCCGACACGCTGGTCGCCAAGGGCGGGTTCGAACGCGCGGCGCCCGGCATCCTGCCCACACGCGCGGCCGAGAACCTGTACTGGCTGGGCCGCTACAGCGACCGGACCGAGGGCGTGATCCGCGTCCTGCGCGCCTGGCACCTGCGTCTGGCCGAAACCGACGACCGCGAGGATGCCCGGCTGACCGCGCTGGCCGGGTTCATGGCGCGGCTGGATATAGATGTCGACCAGCCCATCCCCGAGGCGCTGCTGGGGATGATCGCCTCGGCGCGGTTCTCGGCGGCCAAGGTGCGCGACCGCTTTTCGCCCGATGGCTGGGCGGCGCTGAACGATCTGGCCAAGACCGCCGACCGGCTGGCGCAGCGGGTGCGGCCCGGCGACGATGCCGCCCATGCCATGTCGGTGCTGCTGCGCAAGATTTCCGGCTTTTCGGGGCTGGTGCATGAAAACATGTATCACTTTGCCGGCTGGCGGTTTCTGCTGCTGGGCCGGGCGCAGGAACGCGCGGATGGCACGCTGATGATGCTGTCCGAGTTCACCGCCCCCGAGGCCCCGCCCGGCATGCTGGAAATCGCCATCGAGGTCGGCGACAGCGTGCTGACCCATCAGCGCCGCTATCGCTTTGGCCCCTCGCGCGGGACGGTGCTGGACCTGCTGGCGCTGGACGCGCGCAACCCGCGTGCGGTGCTGTATCAGATCGCGCAGATGCGCCACCATGTCGGGCGGCTGCCCCATGCCGGGACCGATGGCCGCGCCTCGCCGCTGGAACAGCTTTTGCTGACGCTGGATACCGACCTGCGCGTGGCCGATCCCGATGCCCTGCCGCCCGAGCGGCTGTGCGACATGCATGACCGGCTGGCGCGGGCCTATGACCTGATCCAGTCCACGCTGCTGAGATAGGCCGATGCGCTACGATATCCTGCTGACCATCGATTACAGCTATCAGACCGCTTCGGACCATGTGCGTAACATCCTGCGGCTGGTGCCGCAGGACGGGCCGTCGCAGCGCGTGACGGCGGCGCTTTTGACCATCGACCCGCCCCCGGACGAACGCCGCGACGGGCGGGATTTCTTTGGCAATGCCACATCGTCGATTGCCTGGCACGAGCCGGTGCAGCAGATCACCTTTTGCCTGACAGCCAGCGCCGAGCGTTTCGCCGCGCCCGTCGATGACCTGTCGCCGCCGCTGGCCGATCTGCCGGGGCTGGTGACGGCGGTCTGCGACCCGGGACCGGCCTCGCCGCAGCATTACCTTGCGCCCTCGCCGCGCATCGCGCCGGTGCCGGCGATCACCGAATTCACCCGCAAGGCGCTGCCTGCGGGCGCCTCGGCCCGCGCCGCGATCGAGGCGGTGGGGCAGGCGCTGCACAAGACGATGACCTATGATCCCGAGGCGACCGATGTCGCCACCCCTCCGGCCGATGCCTTTGCCGCCCGGCGCGGGGTCTGTCAGGACTATGCCCAGATCATGGTCGCGGGTCTGCGGGCGGTGGGGATTCCGGCGGGCTATGTCTCGGGCTTTCTGCGCACCTATCCGCCACCCGGCCAGCCCCGGCTGGAAGGGGTCGATGCCATGCATGCCTGGGTCATGGCCTGGGCCGGGCCGGTTCAGGGCTGGGTCGAATACGATCCCACCAATGCGCAATGGGCGGGCGAGGATTACATCACCGTCGCCATGGGCCGCGACTATGCCGATGCAGCGCCGGTCAAGGGCGCGATGCGCACCGCAGGCGGACAGGACAGCACGCAGGCGGTGGACGTGATCCCGCTGGACTAGGGCTGGCCTGCCCCAAGCCCGCGCAGGATGCGCTGGCTGCGGCGGATGACGGTGATCGCGGTCAGCAGCGTGACCAGCCACAAGGCCCAGAGGACCACCGGCCAGCCCAGCCCAAGGATCAGCGTCAGCACCTGTGCCAGCGCGCCGGTGGTGACCACCGCCATGCGATGCGATTTCGCGCCCGGCCCGGAAAAATCCGACCCCAGCCCTGCCGCGCGGCCGAATTCGCGCAAGTATGCGGTAAAGATGGCCAGCGCCCCGGCCAGCAGGCCCATGGACAGCGATCCCGCCGCCATGCCGAAGCCGGCAAGGATCAGCAGGTCCGACAGCCGGTCGGGCACCTCGTTCCAGAAGGCGCCGTCGGGGGAACCCATGCCGCCCTCGACCGCGACTAGCCCGTCGAAAAGGTTGCAAAGCAGCCGCAACTGCGTCAGCCCCGCGCCCGCGATCAGAAAAAGCCCGGCCCAGACCGGCCCGACACAGCCCGAAAGCGCGAATGCCCCGCAGGCCAGCAGCGCGGCAACGACCGATCCCATCGAAATATGGTTGGGCGAAACCCGCGCCTCGACCAGCCGGCGGGTCACATGGGCGGCCCATCTGGTGTTGCGGCTGGCGATGGGCCGGCGGCTGAAATCCTCGGTCATAACCATCCCCATGCCAGAATATGCAGAAAGACCGGGGCGGAGAACACCAGGCTGTCCAGCCGGTCCAGAATGCCGCCATGGCCCTGCACCAGCGTGCCCCAGTCCTTGACGCCGCGGTCGCGCTTGATGGCGGACATGATCAGCCCGCCCAGGAATCCGAATGTGGTCACGACCAGCGCCACCAGCCCCGCCTGCCACCATGCAAACGGCGTGATCCCCGCCAGCGCCATGCCCAGCAGGCTGGCGCTGAGCATGCCGCCCAGAAGCCCCTCGACGGTTTTCGAGGGCGAGACGCGCGGCGCCAGCAGATGCCGGCCAAGGCTTTTGCCCCAGACATATTGCAACACGTCCGAGGCCTGCACGACCAGAATCAGCCACGCAACCAGCGTGAAAGCACTGTAGCGATAGCCGGGAATGTCCAGTTGCAGGATCGCCGGGATATGCGACACGCAATAGACGCAGACCATCAGCCCCCATTGGGTTTCCGACACCCGGGTCAGAAAGTCTTTGACCTCGCCCTTGAAGACGGTAACGACCGGCAAAAGCAGGAAGCAATAGACCGGGATCAGCAGCGTGGCAAAGATCGGCACATGCAGCCAGACCAGCAGATATTGCAGTGGCAGCACGACATAAAAGGCGACGGCCAGCGCGTCATGGTCGGCACGCCGGGTATGGGTGATGGTGGCAAACTCGCGCAGCGCGGCCACCGAACACAGCGCGAAAAACACCGTGATCGCCGTGGCCCCAAGGGTAAAGATCAGCGCCAGCACGCCGATCATCACCCACCATGCCCAGATCCGGTCCATCAGGTTGCGGGCGGTGTCGCCCCCGACCTTGCCCCGGCGGATCAGCGTCCGCGCGATCAGCGTGGCGACGATCAGGAATGCGAACAGCCCGTAAAAGACGAAGGCCGAAGGGGAATAAAACCGCGACATCGCTCAGATCCTTCGGTCGGAAAGCGCCAGCATGGCCTCGGCCAGCCGGATCAGGAAGGCATCGCGGCTTTCATCCTTGTCCGGGCGCAGGGGGGCGCCAAAGCGGACGGCGCAATTCAGCGGCACCGGCAGGATGCTGCCCTTGGGCAGGATGCGGTCAAGGTTCAGGATCCATGCCGGGACGATCTCGGCCATGGGCGCGGCATGGGCCAGATGAAAGATGCCCGATTTCAGCGGCAGCAGGGGCGCGTCGGTCAGGTTGCGCGTGCCTTCGGGGAAAAAGATCACGTCCTCGCCATCGCGCAGGACATTGGCGACGGTCTCGACCGGGTCGGTCTGGCGCTTGGCGGGATCGCGGTCGATCAGCACGGCGCGAAAGACCTGATCGGCGATCCAGCGTTTCAGGTTGGAGGCCTGCCAGTAATCGGCACCGGCCACCGGGCGGGTGCGCAGGCGCTGGGGTTTGGGCAGCACCGACCACAGGGCCACGAAATCGGCATGGCTGACATGGTTGGCGACATAGATGCGCGGATGTGCCCCTGGCGGCGGCAGGTCGATGGCGCGCAGGCTCAGCAGCGCGCGGGCGGTCCCGACAAGGGCGCTGCGCGCCATGCGGACCGACGTCGTGGCAGTCATCTCACATCATACCCTGCATTTCACTGGGGCAGAGACTGTCACGGATAAACCGGCGAGGTAAAGGGTTCGGAAAACAAATAGCCCGCCGGAAAGCTGCGGCGGGCGTGGCCTTGTTCATGCTGTAAATCTGCGGCGGGGCAGGGGCAGGGCCTGCCGGGGCCGGCTCAGTTCAGGCGGATCGCGTCGAAATCGGTTTTCTTGATGCCCAGACGGCTCAGCTCGCGTTCCGAGGGAAGATGGTTCACCCTGAGATTCGCGACCACCGAGACGGCGGC
>JAGPGI010000199.1 GCA_018056045.1 Paracoccus sp. (in: a-proteobacteria) | reverse complement strand
GCTGGTGTTCTGGAAATGCTACGAGGTCGAGGGGCCCTATGCCCCCGAGCCCCCCGCCGCGCCCCCGCGTGAAGGCCCGATCCCGCACAAGCTGGAGCCCGACGAGCATATTCAGGATCTGGGCGATGCCGCCTCGCCGGGGCTGACATTCGCCGCGACCGGGCTCTTGCTCGCGGGCATCGTCGCGCTGACCATCTTTGCCGGGCCGGTGATGCGCTTTGCCGGCGACACCGCGCATCAGTTGCATGATGCCTCGGCCTATCTGGACGCGGTGCTGTACCAGCAGGAGGGCACGAAATGATCCGGCGCCTCTATCCGCATCCGTGGCTGTCCGTCACCCTGATTCTGGTCTGGATGCTGCTGGTCAACCGCTGGGCGGTCGGCTCGCTGGTCTTCGCGGTGATCGTGGGCACGGTGGTGCCGATCATGACCGCGCCCTATTGGCCGCAGGCGGGCGGCTACAGCCGGCCCGGCAGGATCCCGCCCTATCTCGGCATCGTCATTTGGGACATCCTCAAGGCGAATTTCGTCGTCGCCGGCATCGTGCTGTTCAAGCCCCGGCGCGATCTGCGCCCGGCATGGGTCGTCGTCCCGCTGGAGCTGCGCCGCCCCGAGGCGATCACCACCCTTGCCGCCACCATCACCCTGACCCCCGGCACGGTCAGTTGCGATCTGGCCGAGGACGGGCGCGCGCTGCTGGTCCATTGCCTGCATGCGCCCGATCCCGATGCGGTGCTGGACGAGATCAAGACCCGCTACGAGGCCCGGCTGAAGGAGATTTTCGAATGATCCAATATGCGCTTTACTTCGCCTATGGGTGCTTCGGTCTGGCGCTTCTGTTCTGCCTGTTCCGGGTGGTCTTCGCGCCGGGTCTGGCCGACCGGGTGCTGGCGCTGGACACGATGGCGGTGAACATGATCGCGCTGCTGACGCTGTTCGGGCTGGAGCACGGCACCGGCATGTATTTCGAGGCCTCGCTGCTGTTTGCCATGGTCGGCTTCATCTCGACCGTGGCCTATGCGAAATTCGTCCTGCGCGGCGATATCATCGAATGAGGGGGCGACCATGATCTGGGAAATCATCGTCTCGGGGCTGCTGGTGCTTGGCGGGTTCTTTGGGCTCGTCGGCTCATACGGGCTGGTCAAGCTGCCTGACCCGATGACGCGGCTGCATGCGCCGACGAAATCGGCGACGCTGGGGGTGGGCGCGATCCTGCTGGCCTCGGTGATCTGGTTTCCGGTCAGTCACGGGTATTTCAGCTGGCACGAGCTGCTGATCATGCTGTTTCTGTTCCTGACCGCGCCGGTCACCGGCTTTTTCATCGCCAAGGCGCATATGCATCTGGGCTGGAATGCCGATGAAATGCCGCGCCCGGCGCCGGACAAGAACTGGGCGACCTTTGCCGCGCCCGATCAGGAAAGTCTGGTCGACAGGGTCGAGGCAGCCGCCCGCAAGGGCTAGGGCGCGCCGTCCAGATGCCATCTGCTGCCCCTGCCGCCGAGGCGCTGACAGGGATTGCCGCCCGCGCCGGCGGGGCCGGGCGGCAGATGGACCCTCAGATCAGGCCGGCATGCTTCATCGCGGCGTCGATGGCGGCCTTGGTCGCGTCGGTCAGCCCGACCAGCGGCAGGCGCACCCGGTCGCTGCAAAGCCCCAGCCGCGACATGGCGTATTTCGCCCCCGCGACGCCCGGCTCAAGGAAGATCGCCACATGCAGCGGCATCAGCTTGTCCTGATAGCTCAGCGCCAGCGCATAATCACCCGCCAGCATGGCGTTCTGGAACTCGGCGCATAGCCGCGGCGCGACATTCGCGGTGACCGAGATGCAGCCCACGCCGCCATGGGCGTTGAAGGCAAGCGCGGTGTCGTCATTGCCCGACAACTGGATGAAATCCGTGCCGCAGGTCATGCGCTGCAGGCTCACGCGCTCAAGCTTGCCGGTCGCGTCCTTGACGCCGGCGATGCGCGGCAGTTTCGCCAGTTCGCCCATGGTCTCGGGCGTCATGTCGATGACCGAGCGGCCGGGGATATTGTAGATGATGATCGGCAGGTCGCTGGCGTCATGCAGCGCGGTGTAATGCGCGATCAGGCCGGGCTGGGTCGGCTTGTTGTAATAGGGCGTCACCACCAGCGCCGCATCGGCGCCCGCGGCCTGCGCGTGCTGGATCAGGCCGATCCCCTCGCGCGTCGAATTGGACCCGGCGCCGGCAATGACCGGAACGCGGCCGGCGCTGATGCGGATCACCTCTTCGACGACCTTGCGATGTTCGTCATGGCTCAGCGTCGGGCTTTCGCCGGTGGTGCCCACGGGCACCAGACCGTGGCTGCCCTCGGCGATTTGCCATTCGACCAGCTTTTCCAGCGCCGGGAGATCCAGCTCCCCGTCGTGGGTGAAGGGCGTGACCAACGCGGGCATCGAGCCTTTGAACATGGGGATATCCTGACATTTGCGGTTAATAGGGGCTTACATCCCGAAGCCGGGATTGCCAAGGATGTGAGTTGCACCCTCGGGCAGAGTTTCGCACAAGTGAAATCATGACGTCTTCTCTCCGCGACAGGATCTTCGGGCCGCTGGCCGCCGCGCTGCTGGCGCTTTCGACGGCTCCGGCCTTGGCCGAGGATGCCGCGCAGATCAGCCGCGCGCTGGCGGCGGCCTCGATGCGCGACTGGCCCGCCGCCGAGGCCGAGGCGGCGCGATCGGGCCCGATGGCGCTGGACCTGATCCTGTGGCAGCGGCTGCGTGCGGGGCAGGGGACATGGCCCGAATATCGCGACTTTGCCGCTCGGCATGGCGACTGGCCGGGGCTGGCGCTGTTCTACAAGCGCGGCGATGCGGTCCTGCGCGCCGATCTGCCGCCCGCCGAGGTGATCGGATGGTTCGGCGCCCGCCGTCCCGACACGCTGAACGGCGCCTTGGCGCTGATCGCGGCCCTGCAGGCCACCGACCCCGCCGCCGCCAAGGCCGAGATCGCGCGCTTCTGGACCGAGGTTGCGCTGAACAAGGCCGAAGCCGACATCTTTGTCGCCGCCTATGGTGCCGATATCGCCGGGCTGCATGACGCGCGGCTGGCGCGGCTTCTGGATCTGGGCGAATGGCAGGCGGCACAGGTGGCGCTGCCCTTGGCGACGCCCGCAGGGCAGGCTTTGGGCAAGGCGCGGCTGGCGCTGCAATCGGGGCAGCCGGGCGTCGACAAGCTGATCCTGTCGCTGCCAGAGGTGCAGCAGCAGGATGCCGGGCTGGCCTTGGACCGCTTTCGCTGGCGGGTCTGGGCCAAGATGCCGGAACTGGCGCGGGACCTGATGCTGGAACGCTCGACCAGCCTTGACGCCCTGCGCGATCCCGCCGCATGGGCCGGCAAGCGCGCCGATTACGCCCGGCTTGCGCTGCGGCAGGGCGACTGGGCGCTGGCCGAGAAACTGGCCGCCGCGCATTTCATGCCGCCGGGCAGCGATGAATTCATCGATCTGGAGTGGCTGGCCGGCTATGCCGCCCTGCGCGGCGGCGCGCCCGACCGGGCGCTGGTGCGCTTCAAGGCGCTGGAGGCGGGGGTGACCAGCCCGATCTCGGTCTCGCGGGCGCTTTATTGGCAGGGCCGCGCGCTTGAGGCGCAGGGCAATGCCGCGCAGGCCGACGCCGCCTATCGTCGGGCGGCGGATTACAAATCGGCGTGGTATGGGCAATTGGCCGGCGAAAAGCTGGGCCAGCCGCTGAATTTCGCCACGCTTGGCGGTCAGCGGGCGGGGGGCAGCTTGCCGGAATGGCGCGGATCAAGCCTGCGCGAAAACCCGGTCTGGCAGGCCGGGGTCTGGCTGATCGCGGCGGGCGAGCCCGATCAGGGCCAGCGCTTCCTGCTGCATCTCTCCGAGACCGCCACACCCGAGGATATCGGCCGCATGGCGCGGATGATGCTGGACATGCGCCTGCCATGGCATGCGCTGCGTCTGGCCAAGGCGGCGGCGGCCAAGGGCGCGGTCTATCCCGATGCCTATTTCCCGCTGACCGGGCTTGAGACCGATGACCTGGACCTGCCGCCCGAACTGGTCATGGCCATCGCCCGGCGCGAAAGCGAGTTCAATCACACCGTTTCCTCCCATGCCGGGGCGCTGGGGCTGATGCAGGTCATGCCCGACACCGCGCGCTCGATGGCGCGCAAGATCGGCGAGCCGTTCGATCAAAGGCGGCTGACCCGCGACGCGGCCTATAATGCGCGGCTGGGCGCGGCCTATCTGGCTGGGCTGCGCGAACGCTTCGGCCCCTCGATCGCGCTGGTCGCGGCGGGCTACAATGCCGGGCCGGGGCGCTCGGCCCGCTGGCTGGGCGAGTTCGGCGACCTGCGCGGCGAGGTCGATCCGGTCGATTGGGTCGAGATGATCCCCTTTGACGAGACCCGCAATTACGTCATGCGCGTGGCCGAGGCGCTGCCCGTCTATCGCGCCCGCATTCAGGGCAGGCCGGTGCCTTTGGTGCCGACATGGGACCTGACCGGGGGCGGGGTGAAACCGGCACCCGAGGCGCCGCGCATCCAGCTGGCCCGCTCGGCCCGGCCGATGCCGGGGCCACGGGCGCTGGCCTATTTCGCGGCGGGCGGCGTTCTGGCCGAGGTGCTGGGACCGGTGCAGGCCGCCCCGGTCGATCAGGCTGCGGCCGATCCGGCCGTGAGCGGTGGCGCGATCACTCCAACCCGGCCCGCGCGCGCTGGTGCGAGCGCCACCAGGTAAACAGGCCCGCGCCGACGACGATGGCGCCGCCAAGCGCCACGTTCGGGGCCAGCGTCTCGCCAAAGATGGTCACGCCGAACAGGCTGACCCAGACCAGCTGCGTATAGGAAAAGGGTTGCAGGGCGGATGCCTCGGCCAGTTCATAGGCCTTGATCAGCATGAAATGCGCGCAGGCGGCGCCAAGGCACAGCAGCAAAAGCCACGGGATGTCGCGGGCCGCGATGGGCTCCCAATGCCAGATGCCGATCAGTGTCATCGCGACGGCGCCCGAAATCCCGGTCCAGAAAAAGCTGACCATGGCGCTGTCGTCGCGCCCGACCAGCCGCGTCAGTAACCCGTAGACCGCGAACATCACCGCGCCCAGAAAAGGCAGGATGGCATCGGTGCTGAAGACGCCGCTGCCGGGCTTGAGCACGATCAGGATGCCCAGAAACCCCGCCGCGACCGCCGCCCAGCGGCGCCAGCCGACCTTTTCGCCCAGAACCGGCCCCGACAGCGCCGAGATCAGCAGCGGGTAGCAGGCAAAGATCGCATGGGTGTTGATCAGGCCCAGCCGGATGAAGGCCTCGACGGTGACGATGACCTCAAGCGCCAGCAGGATGCCGCGAAAGATCTGGATGCCCGGCCGCTTGCTGCGCACCGCGCGCGACAGCCCGCCCGGCGCGCGGGCACAAAGCAGGATCACGAAGACGGCAAAGAACCAATAGCGCAGCATGATCACGAAGACGGGCGAATAGGTCGCGCCCAGATAGCGCGAGATCCCGTCCTGTGCGGCAAAGATGAAGGCCGAGCCGCAGATCAGCATGATCGCGGTGCCTTGCCGGTCCCGCCGTGGCGGCTGGGCCAGCGGCGGCGGCACGGCAGGATGCTGGGCCGAAGGGGCCATCATCGGCCCCGTCTGGGGATTGTCTGGCATCGCGCATGTTCCGGTTTGGTATACCGGCCATGCGCCCGCCATCGGCAAAGGTCAAGCC
>JAGPGI010000198.1 GCA_018056045.1 Paracoccus sp. (in: a-proteobacteria) | reverse complement strand
ACGGCGAGAGCGAATGTTTACCGGGCTCCTTGGCATTGGCATAGGCAGCGTGCGAACGTTGACGACAGCACGGCGAAGGGGGCCGGGCATCATGAGCATGAGCATGAGCATGAGCATGAGCATGAGCATGAGCATGAGCATGAGCATGAGCATGAGCATGAGCATGAGCATGAGCATGAGCATGAGCATGAGCATGAGCATGAGCATGAGCTGCGGCCGCGCGCTGTTATGGACGGAAAGAGATGCTAGAGCTGGCAAGGAAATAAGGCACACGGGTATGTGCGGGAAACTGCAAGCTGGCGACGATCTGAGGTCCCATGCGTGGGGACGCATCTGAAACATCGTCCAGGCGCGGGACGCGAGAATCACAATCCGGATTCCAGCATGCGCCACCCCGCCCGGATCGAGCCGTCATGCACATCACTTTCGATGGCGGCGCAAAGTGCGGGCAGGTCACGGTCACGCATGGCGGCCAGCATTTCCTTGTGGTGATCGGCGCTGGAGAAAGCGTCGATATGCTCAAGCACCTGACGCTGGAACGGACCCAACTGCAGCCAGACACTTTCGATCAGCGGTAAGGTTGCCTGATCGGGGTTCAGGCCATACAGCGCCTTGTGAAACTCGTGGTTCATCCGCGTCAGGGCATCCAGATCGCGCCCTGCCAGGGCCTTGTCCATGCGATCATCCAGCCCCGTCAACAGGGCAATGGCAATGTCCGAAATATAGGGAAAGGCCCGTCTGGCCGCGTGGGTTTCCAGCGCGATGCGCAGCTGCACCAGTTCCTCGAACCGGCCCGCGGTCATCTCGGGAACGCGCAGCCGGCGATTGCCCAGCACCCTGATGGCGTTTTCGGAGCTCAGCCGGCGCAAGGCCTCGCGGATCGGGGTGGGGCTCAGCGCCATCTGCTCGGCCAGCCCGCGAAACGTCAGGCCGGTTCCGGGCGGCAGCGCGCCGACCATGATTGCGTTGCGCAGCCGCAGATAGGCATATTCCTGCGTTGTCATCGCCCCGTCATGCGGGATGTCGGGAAGCGCGGGCTGGGGCATGGCGGGTTGGGGCATGGGACCTCGGGGCGCGGCGAAGGATACTGCAGCGTGGCGTGTCAGGTGGCTTGACACAAGCATAAACGGCATCACAATATGAAAAATGATATCACATTATTTGTCCCATCACCTTGAGGAGCCCCTCTCATGACACCCGCAGATGTCCCGGCCTGGCTGGCCGACCGACCGGAGATCGAGACGATCTTCGCCTGCATCTGCGACCTGAACGGGATCATGCGAGGCAAGCGCGTGCCGGTCGAGCAGCTTGACAAGATCACCAGTGGCGCGCTGCGCATGCCGCTGTCGCTGCTCAGCATGGATATCTGGGGTGAGGATATCGAGGATAACGAGCTGGTTTTCGACACTGGCGACGCGGACGGGCTGTGCGACTTCACCGGTCGGCCGATCAGCCCGGTGGAATGGACCTCGCGCCCGGCGGCCTTTGCCCAGCTTTGGATGCGCGAGGAAGACGGCCGTCCCTTCATGGGCGATCCGCGCCGGGCGTTGGCCGCGGTGGTCGACCGCTTCAAGGCGGCGGGCCTGACGCCGGTGGTCGCGACCGAGCTGGAATTCTACATCGTCGATCCCTCGGGCGCGGTGCCGCAGCCGCCCTGTTCACCGGTCACCGGCAAGCGGCTTGATTCCGACGGGGCGCTGTCGCTGGATGAACTGCAGCATTTCGACGCCTTCCTGAACGAGGTTTATGATTCCTGCGCCGCCCATGGCATCCCGGCCGATGCGGCGATTTCCGAAAACGGCGCCGGCCAGTTCGAAATCAACCTGCTGCATGTCGCCGACCCGCTTGAGGCGGCTGACGATGCGGTGCTGTTCAAGCGCCTGGTGCGCGGCATCGCCCGCAAGCACGGCTTTGCGGCGACTTTCATGGCCAAGCCCTATGGCGACCGTGCCGGTTCGGGCATGCATGTGCATTTTTCGCTGAATGATGCCGAGGGGCGCAATATCTTTGACAATGGCGGCGAGGAGGGGACCGAGGTTCTGCGCCATGCCGTCGCCGGTCTGATCCGCACCATGCAGGAAAACGCGCTGGTCTTTGCCCCGCATGAGAACAGCTTCCGCCGGATCCTGCCGGGGGCGCATGCGCCCTCATCCGTGGCCTGGGGCTATGAAAACCGCACAGTGGCCGTCCGCATTCCCGGCGGCAGCCCCAAGGCGCGCCGGATCGAACATCGTGTGGCGGGTGCTGACGCGAATCCCTATCTGGTGCTGGCCTCGATCCTGGGCGGAGCGCTTCTGGGCATCGAAGGCAAGTGGGAGCCGCCGCCGCCCATTACCGGCGACGCCTATTCCCAGAATATCGAGACCCTGCCGCCCGACTGGGCCTCGGCCATCGAGGCATTTTCGCGCGGGCCGCATGTGACCCAGATCTATGCCCGCCGCCTGCAACGCATGTTCGTTCAATGCAAGTTGCAGGAACTGCGCCGCTTTACCCGCCACGTCACCGAATTCGAATACCATTCCTATATGGAGGCGGTCTGATGAACGCGATGCGCCACCCCTATGCCGGAACGGGCGATCACACCGGCAGCTATTACGCGGCATCGGCCAATCCCGCGCCGCTGCGGGCCGAACTGGCCGGCACGCATGAGACCGATATTGCCATCCTTGGCGCCGGCTATTCGGGCCTGTCGACCGCGCTGCATCTGGCTGAGCGTGGCCACAAGGTCGCCGTGGTCGAGGGCGCGCGCATCGGCTGGGGCGCCTCGGGGCGCAATGGCGGGCAGGTCGTGAACGGGCTGAATGCCAGCCTGCAGACGATCCGCGCCCGTTATGGTCAGGACACCGCCAATTTCGTTGCCGGGCTGGTGACCGAGGGCGGCGATATCATCCGTGAGCGGGTCGCGACCTATGGCATCCAATGCGACCTCAAGCCCGGCAATGTCTTTGCCGCGCTGACCGAGGCTCATCTGCGCGAGATTGAGGCGCGCTGGAGGCTGTGGCGTGGCTATGGCATCGACAGTCAGGACATGCTGAGCGCCGAACAGATGCGCGACCATGTCGCCTCGGATCGCTATGTTGGCGGCATGATCGACCGCAAGGGTGGACATATGCACCCGCTGAACCTTGCTTTGGGCGAGGCGGCGGCGCTGGAAAGCCGGGGCGGCACCATCTTTGAGATGTCGCCGGTGACCTCGGTCCAGACCGAGGGCGCGCGGCCCAGCCTGCGCACCACCAAGGGCGAGATCCGCGCCAAAACGCTGGTCCTTTGCGGCAATGCTTATCTGGGCGATGTGGTGCCGACGCTGGAACGGCGCGTCATGCCGGTCTCGACCCAGATCATGGCGACCGAGCCCTTGGGCGATCTGGCCGCGACCCTGATGCCCAGCGATACCTGCATCGAGGACGTGCGCTATATCCTTGATTACTATCGCATGTCCGCCGACAAGCGGCTGCTGTTCGGCGGCGGCACCGTCTATGGTGGCGCCGATCCCAAGGATATCACCGCAAAGCTGTGGAAGAACATGGTCAAGGTGTTCCCGCAATTGGCGCAGACCCGCATCGACTATGCCTGGAGCGGGAATTTCGCGCTGTCCTTCAGCCGCGTGCCGCAGATGGGCCGGATCGGGCAGAACACCTATTTTGCCCATGGCTATTCCGGCCATGGCGTCACCGGCTCGCATACCTTTGGCCGCATTCTGGCCGAGGCGATCTGCGGCGATACCGGGCGTTTCGACGTCTTTGCCGGTCTGCCATGGATCCCGTTCCCGGGCGGGCGCGCATTCCGCGTGCCCTATTCGGTCATGGGGTCCTGGTGGTACGGGTTGCGCGACCGGCTGGGGGTCTAGACGCCCTCACGCCCATGCGGCTCCAGCCAGTCGATGACCGGGTTGATCGGGATGATCCGATAGGGGTTAATCGTCGCGTGGCTGTAATGGTAATGGCGCACGATATGGTCGAAATGCACTGTCTCGGCCACGCCCGGCCATTGATACATCTCGCGCGTCCAGCCCCAAAGGTTCGGGTATTCGCGCAGCCATGCCCGGTTGCATTTGAAATGCGTGTGATAGACCGGATCGAAGCGCACCAGCGTCGTGAAAAGCCGCCAGTCGGCCTCGGACACCTGCGCCCCGCACAGATAGCGGTTTTCGGCCAGATGCTCCTCGAGCCAGTCCAGCGTCTGGAAAAGCGGCCCGATCGCCTCGTCATAACCGGCTTGCGAGGTGGCGAAACCGGCCTTGTAGACGCCGTTATTGACGGTGCTGTAAAGCTGCTCGTTCATGGCGTCGATCTGGGGCAGGAGGTCCTTGGGGCAGAAATTCGCGCTATTGCCGGTCAGCCCGTCAAAGGCCGAGTTGAACATGCGGATGATCTCGGCGCTTTCGTTCGAGACGATCCGCCCCCGGACCTTGTCCCACAGGACCGGCACCGTCACCCGGCCCGAGGCATTGGGGTCGGCCTTGACATAGATGTCGCGCAGAAAGGGCAGGCCGAACAGCCCGTCACCCGTCGTGCCGGGAAAGTCGGTGGCAAAGGTCCAGCCATCGGACAGCATGTCGGGATGCACGACCGAGACGTCGATATGCGACGCAAGCCCCTTCAGCGCGCGAAAGATCAGCGTCCGATGCGCCCATGGACAGGCATATGAGACGTAAAGGTGATAGCGCCCGCTTTCGGCCGCAAAGCCGCCCTCGCCGCTGGGGCCGGGGCTGCCATCGGGGGTGACCCAGTTGCGATGTGCGGTCACGCTGCGCTGGAACCGCCCGCCGGTGCTTTCGGTGTCATACCATTCATCATGCCAGATGCCGTCGACCAGCTGCCCCATCGCCTTGTTCCTTGTCTGAGTGTTCCCTCAGCATACGCCGCAGGCAGGTCCGGGCAAGGGCCGGCGGGCGCGGATCGTCAGGTCGGCAGGAATTCCAGCACCGTGCCGCAGGCCTCGGCCGGGCCGACCCAGACCGAGCCGGCGGGGCCGCGCTGAACCGCGACGCCGGCCTGCTCCAGAACCTGTCGGGTCACGTCAATGTCGGCCACGGCGATCTGCAGCGCGGCATAGCCACGCGGGGGCGTGTCGGCCACGGCGCGGTCGTCATAGCGCGCGGCGGCGGCGGCCGGGGTCAGGCACAGGATGCGCGCCGAGTCGGCGCCGGTCTCGACCGCATGGCCGCCGGGAATGGCACGGACCTGGCCCGCGGCGAACAGCCGGGCAAAGCGCCGGGCCAGCGTCTCGGTGTCGTTGGCCATGGTGACGATGCCGGCCAGCGCGCGGGCGCCATTGGCATGGGCCTGCAATTCGGGGCGCCAGACCATGTCCGGGGTCTTGTGCTGGCACAGGAACATGTAACCCGAAGGCGCCTCGTCAAGCGCCAGATCCACGGCGGCGAAGGCCGCGATGCCGCTTGCGCCGCCGGGCAGCGGCAGCGGGCGCGAGAATTCGCTGACCGGCCCGGCCGAGATGCCAAGCGCGGCCAGCGCCTTGCGCGCCTCGCGGGCGTCGTCGATCCGGCAGGCGATGGCGCGCAGCCCCTCGCCATCCTCGGCCAGAATCTCGCGCTGCAGGCGGTTGTCCGGGGTCTCGGCAACCACCCCCAGCAATTCGCAGTAATCATGCTCAAAGATCAGCGTGTAATTCGCTGTGCCCTTTTCTGCGCTGTGCAGCCCTCGCGGCGACAGCGTAAAGCCCAGTCGCCGGAACCGCGC
>JAGPGI010000197.1 GCA_018056045.1 Paracoccus sp. (in: a-proteobacteria) | reverse complement strand
GATGCTGGGTTATCTGGTCGGGCCGCGCAGCGGCGCGGTTCTTTATAATTGCGTGCATATTTACGCGCTGCCCTTTCTGTTGACGGTGGCGGGCGTTGCGCTGGGATCGACCGCCATGATCGCCGCCGGCGGGCTGTGGCTGGCGCATGTCGGCGCCGACCGGGCGCTGGGCTATGGGCTCAAGCTGTCCGGCGGATTTCGCGAGACGCATCTGGGCCGGATTGGTCATAAAGACTGACGAAAAATCTCGGAAAAACCTGTTGCATGGCATCCGCGGGCGGCGGGAAAGGCGGTGCAAATCCGGGTCGGACCGTTGACCCTGCCTGCGGCGCGGACTAAACGAACCTTAGCCAAACCCATCGCGGGCGCCACACGGGTTCCGCGAATGCAAGGGAGCCCAACCCAGTGGAATACCTGCTGAACGAATATCTGCCGATCCTGGTCTTTCTGGGAATGGCCTCGGCTCTGGCCATTATCCTGATTCTCGCCGCGGCCATCGTCGCCGTGCGCAACCCGGACCCGGAAAAGGTCAGCGCCTATGAATGCGGCTTCAACGCCTTTGACGACGCGCGGATGAAATTCGACGTGCGCTTCTATCTGGTGGCGATCCTGTTCATCATCTTCGACCTCGAGGTCGCCTTCCTGTTCCCTTGGGCGGTCAATTTTGCCGGCCTGTCGGACGTGGCCTTCTGGGGCATGATCCTGTTCCTGGGCGTCCTGACCGTGGGCTTTGCCTATGAATGGAAGAAGGGGGCGCTGGAATGGGCGTGATGACCGGGGGCAATACCGCTGGCGCCGACCGCGAGGTCGCCGTTCAGGAGCTGAACCGCGAGCTGCAGGACAAGGGTTTCCTGCTGACCACGACCGAGGACATCATCAACTGGGCCCGCAACGGCTCGCTGCACTGGATGACCTTCGGTCTGGCCTGCTGCGCGGTCGAGATGATGCAATGCTCGATGCCGCGCTATGATCTTGAGCGTTTCGGGACGGCGCCGCGCGCCTCCCCGCGCCAGTCGGACCTGATGATCGTCGCCGGCACCCTGACCAACAAGATGGCGCCTGCGCTGCGCAAGGTTTACGACCAGATGCCCGAGCCGCGCTATGTGCTGTCGATGGGCAGCTGCGCCAATGGCGGCGGCTATTACCATTACAGCTATTCCGTGGTGCGCGGTTGTGACCGCATCGTGCCGGTGGACATCTATGTTCCGGGCTGCCCGCCCACCGCCGAGGCGCTGCTTTACGGCATTCTGCAACTTCAGCGCCGCATCCGGCGCACCGGCACGCTGGTGAGGTGAGCCATGTCTGATGAAGCCCTGCTTGAACTGGCCGAGCATATCTCGCTGCGCCGCCCCAATGAAGTGGTCGGCACCACCGTCGCCTTTGGCGAGCTGACCGTCGAATCGACGCTGTCGGGGATCGTTCCGCTGATCGAGTTCCTGCGCAACGACCCCAATTGCCGTTTCTCGACGCTGATCGACATCACGGCGGTGGACAATCCGGCGCGCCCGGCGCGCTTCGACATGGTTTATCACCTGCTGTCGATGTATCAAAACCTGCGCATCCGCGTGAAGGCCCGCGTCCGCGAGGACGAGATGGTGCCCAGCCTGATCGGCGTCTTTCCCGGCGCCAACTGGTATGAGCGCGAGGTCTTCGACATGTTCGGGATCTATTTCTCGGGCCATCCGGACCTGCGCCGCATCCTGACCGATTACGGCTTCCGCGGTCATCCGCTGCGCAAGGACTTCCCCACCACCGGCTATGTCGAGGTGCGCTGGAACGATGTCGAAAAACGCGTCGTCTATGAGCCGGTGAATCTGGTTCAGGAATACCGCCAGTTCGACTTCCTGTCCCCGTGGGAGGGCGCGAAATACGTCCTGCCGGGCGACGAGAAGGCGGCGGAGGCCAAGAAGTGAAGCCGGGGCTGAAATCCGGCGACTGCGCCCGGTTCAGCATGAAAGTGCAGCCGGGCGACACCGTGCCCGCGCTTTTTTCTGACCGCAATGCCTTCCCCGAGATGCCGGTGGTCTTTGCCACCGCCAAGATGGTCGGGCTGATGGAATGGGCCTGCGTCGAGCAGCTTCGCCCCTATTACGAAGAGGGCGAGGGCTCGCTGGGCGTTCATGTCGATGTGGACCATACCGCGCCGACCCTTCCGGGTCAGGTGGTGACCGTGGAGACCGAGGTCGAGGAAGTGGATGGCCGCTTCATCTGGTTCCGCGTCACCGCCCATGACGGCATCGACCAGATCGGCACCGGCCGGCACCGCCGCGCGGTGATCCGCAACGAGAAATTCAACGACCGGCTGGACGCCAAGCGCGCGCAGACCGGGCTGGAGGGATGACCATGGACGGCGACATCCGCAAGAACAGCTATGATGACAGCTCGGTCGATGCCCTGACCGGCGAGCAGAGCATCCGCAACTTCAACATCAACTTCGGCCCCCAGCACCCGGCCGCGCATGGCGTGTTGCGCATGGTGCTGGAGCTGGACGGCGAGATCGTCGAGCGCGCCGACCCGCATATCGGCCTGCTGCATCGCGGCACCGAAAAGCTGATGGAAAGCCGCACCTATCTGCAGAACCTGCCCTATCTGGACCGGCTGGACTATGCCGCGCCGATGAATCAGGAACATGCCTGGTGTCTGGCGATCGAACGCCTGACCGGCACCACGATTCCGCGCCGCGCCAGCCTGATCCGGGTGCTGTATTCGGAAATCGGCCGCATCCTGAACCACCTGCTGGGCCTGACCACGGGCGCCCTGGATGTCGGCGCGCTGACGCCGCCGCTTTGGGGGTTCGAGGCCCGCGAAGAACTGATGATCTTCTGCGAGCGGGCCAGCGGCGCGCGCCTGCATTCCGCCTATTTCCGCCCCGGCGGCGTCCATCAGGACCTGCCGCCGGATCTTCTGGACGATATCGAGGAATGGTGCGGCCGCTTCCCGCGTCTGGTCGATGATCTGGACACGCTGCTGACCGAAAACCGCATTTTCAAGCAGCGTCTGGTCGATATCGGCATCGTCACCGAGGAAGACGCGCTGAACTGGGGCTATACCGGCGTCATGGTGCGCGGCTCGGGTCTGGCATGGGATCTGCGGCGTTCGCAGCCCTATGAATGCTACGATGAATTCGACTTCCAGATCCCGATCGGCAAGAATGGCGACTGCTATGACCGCTTCCTGGTCCGCATGGCCGAGATGCGCGAAAGCTGCAAGATCATGCAGCAGGCGATCCAGAAGCTGCGGGCCGAGCCGGTCGGCGACGTGCTGGCGCGCGGCAAGCTGACGCCGCCCAAGCGCGCCGACATGAAGCGCGACATGGAAAGCCTGATCCATCACTTCAAGCTTTACACCGAGGGCTTCAAGGTTCCGGCAGGCGAGGTTTATGCCGCAGTCGAGGCGCCCAAGGGCGAGTTCGGCGTCTACATGGTCTCGGACGGCACCAACAAGCCGTGGCGGGCCAAGCTGCGCGCCCCCGGTTTTGCGCATCTGCAATCCATCGACTGGATGACCCGTGGCCATATGCTGGCCGATATCCCGGCGGTCATCGCCACGCTCGACATCGTTTTCGGAGAGGTTGACCGCTGATGCTGCGCCGTCTGTCCCCCAATCAGCCTGACTCGTTCGAGTTCACGCCCGCCAATCTTGAATGGGCCCGTGCCCAGATGACCAAATACCCGGCGGGCCGCCAGCAATCGGCGATCATCCCGGTGCTGTGGCGCGCCCAGGAACAAGAGGGCTGGCTGACCCGCCCGGCCATCGAATATTGCGCCGACCTTTTGGGCATGGCCTATATCCGTGCCCTTGAGGTCGCGACATTCTACTTCATGTTCCAGCTTTATCCTGTTGGAACGGTTGCCCATATCCAGATCTGCGGCACCACGACCTGCATGATCTGCGGCGCCGAGGACCTGATCCGCGTCTGCAAGGACAAGATCGCGCCGTCGGCTCATACGCTTTCGGCCGATGGCCGTTTCAGCTGGGAAGAGGTCGAATGCCTTGGCGCCTGCACCAACGCGCCCATGGCCCAGATCGGCAAGGATTTCTACGAGGACCTGACCGTCGAAAAACTGGCCGCGCTGATCGACAGCTTTGCCGCCGGCGAGGTGCCGGCGCCGGGGCCGCAAAACGGTCGTTTCTCGTCCGAGGCTCTGGGCGGTCCGACCGCGCTGAAGGATCTCAAGGGCGGCGAGGCGCATAACGGCAGCGTCGCACGCGCGCTGCGTCTGGAAGACACGATCAAGCGCATCGACGGCACCGAGGTTCCGATCACGACGCCTTGGCTTGGCGGTGAAAAGCGCGCTTAATCGGGGATACGAAGAACAGGACACAGGACGGATACGGTTGCAGGGCGATACCCTCGGGGGGAAAGGCAGATCGGGATGGAACGGGCTGAATGCAGCAGGAACAACTGGATCGTGGCGGCCATCGCCGGGGTCGTTGTGCTGCTGTTCGTCTCGGGGATCGGCGATCTGCACTGGCTTGCGGGGCTGTTTCTGGGGGCCGTCACCTTTGCGCTGTTCGGGGCTATGCTGATCTGGCTGAACTGCGCCGAGGCGCCGCAGCTTTTCGTCGGTCAGGATGCGGCGACCGGCACCGACTGGCAGCGCGAGATGATGGACCGCCAGCCCGAAAGCCTGCTGGTCGGCGGCGCGCTTGGGCCAGATCTGGCGGCGCAGATGCCGATCATGGCCGGGGCGATGCCGGCCGGGGCACCCGTGCCTGGGGTCGAAGCGGTCAAGCCCGCGCCGGCCAGGACTGTGTCCAGCCCGGCCAAGCCGGCGGCAAAGAAGAAAACCGACCCGGCCCCGTCCGACGATCTCATGCGGATCAAGGGCATCGGGCCGAAACTGTCCGACTGGCTGCACGAGAACGGCGTCACCCGTTACGCGCAGATCGCCGAATGGGACGCCGCGACGGTCGCGGATTACGCCCATCGGCTGGGTCGGATGGGCAACCGGATCGAGGCCGACGACTGGGTCGGCCAGGCAAGGCTACTGGCGGCGGGGGGCGAGACCGAGTTCTCGCACCGCGTCGATGACGGCGAGGTCTATTGATGCCTCGGCGGGAACGGAACGAGCCGGCGCCTGCGGGGCAGGCGGCGGATGCCGGGCAGATGCGGCTGGTGGCGGTGGTGATCGCCGTGACCATGCTGGCATGGCTGGGCGTGCAATGGATTGGGGGCCGGATGGGCTGGCCCGGGAAATACGTCTTTCTCGCCGATTTGCTGGCGATTGGGGCGATGATCTGGTCGCTATTGGTGACCTGGCGGATCTGGCGGCGGCGCAACGGGCCGTCGCAGGGACAAGGATAAGACTAGATGCTGAACGATCAGGACCGGATCTTTACCAATATCTACGGCATGGGCGACCGCAGCCTTGCCGGCGCGAAAAAGCGTGGCTGCTGGGATGGCACCGCCGCCATCATCCAGCGCGGCCGCGACAAGATCGTCGATCAGATGAAGGCCTCGGGCTTGCGCGGCCGTGGCGGCGCCGGTTTCCCGACCGGCATGAAATGGTCCTTCATGCCCAAGGAATCGGATGGGCGCCCGTCCTATCTGGTCATCAATGCCGACGAATCCGAGCCCGCGACCTGCAAGGACCGCGAGATCATGCGCCACGATCCGCATACGCTGATCGAAGGCGCGCTGATCGCCAGCTTCGCCATGGGCGCGCATGCGGCCTATATCTATATCCGCGGCGAATTCA
>JAGPGI010000006.1:7445-19541 GCA_018056045.1 Paracoccus sp. (in: a-proteobacteria) | reverse complement strand
CATATGGCCTTGCCCCGCGACCCCGGCGCCGTGCGCGAGGTGATCGAGGCTCTGGCGCCGCGCGCGCTGCTGCTCATGGGCGATCAACTGCCTTCGGCGCTGATCACCGGCATGGCCGAGCGCGGCCTGCCGATGATCCTGTCCGAGGCGCGGCTGAGCGCCTATGCGCGGTCCGGATCATGGCGCGGCGCGATCAATCGCGGGCTGATGGCCCGGATCACCCATGTTCTGGCCCCAGACCTGACCGCCGGCGCTGCGGCGCGGCAGTTGGGCGCCAGTGCCGACCGGGTCGAACTGACCGGCCCGGTGACCGAAACGCTGCCGCCGCTTTCGGCCAATGAGGCCGAGCGCCGGGCGTTGGCGCAGATCATGGGCGGGCGTCATATCTGGCTTGCCGCCGCGCCGACCCTGCCCGAGGCCCGCGCCGCGCTGGCCGCGCATCAGGCGGCATTGCAGCACAATCACCGCGCCCTGCTGATCCTTGCCGACCTGCCCGACGCGATCGTTCCCGGCATCCTCGCCGAGGTCGAATCGCTGGGCCTCGCCGCTGTCCTGCGCTCGGAAGATCAAGACCCCGAACCCGACGACCATGTGCTGATCGCCGAGGACGGCTATGAAATGGGGCTGTGGTATCGGCTGGCGCCGGTCTGCTTCATGGGCGGCACGCTGCTGGCCGGCGACGGCGCGACCCCGCGTCACCCGTTCGAGCCGGCGGCGCTGGGATCGGCGATCATCCACGGCCCGCTGACCGAGGCGCACTCCGCCGAATGGACCCAGCTCGACGGGGCATCGGCCGCGCGCATGGTGGCCGATCCGGCCGGGCTGAGCCGAGCCGTCGCCGACCTGTCCGCAGCCGATCAGGCGGCAATGCTGGCTGGCAATGCCTGGGCGGTCAGCACCGGCGGCGCCGCCGTCCTGCGCCGCATCGCCGATACCGTGATCGACGCGATGGAGAACACCGCATGAGCCGCCGCGCCCCCGCATTCTGGTTTCGCCCGCCAACCTTCAAGGCGCGGCTGCTCGCGCCGCTTGGCGCGCTTTACGCCGCCGCGACGGCCGGCCGTCTGGCCAAAGGCGCGCGCATCCGCGTCGGTGTGCCGGTGATCTGCATCGGCAATATCAATGCCGGCGGCACCGGCAAGACGCCCACCGTAATCATGCTGGCGCAGATGCTGCAGGCGCGCGGCGTCGCCGTGCAGATCGTCTCGCGCGGCTATGGCGGCAGCGAGAAAGGCCCGCTGCAGGTGCAGGAATCGCGCCACAGCGCCGATCAGGTCGGAGACGAGCCCCTATTGATGGCGGCCTTTGCGCCGGTCTGGGTCGCGGATGACCGAGTGGCAGGCGCAAGCGCCGCAGCCAAGGCCGGGGCGCAGGCGATCCTGCTCGATGACGGCTTTCAGGACCCGGCGCTGGCTCATGACCTGTCGCTGGTCGTGGTCGATGCGGCGCGGGGCTTCGGGAACGGGCTGTGCCTGCCCGCCGGCCCGCTGCGCGAACCGGTCGCCACCGGGCTTGCCCGCGCGGATCTGCTGCTCTCGATCGGCGAGCCGCAGGCGCAGGCGCATTTCGCCGCTGAAAATCCCGGCCTGCCGCTGCCGCATCTGACCGGGCGGCTGGCACCCTTGCAGACCGGCATGGACTGGCAGGGCCTGCGCGTCATGGCCTTTGCCGGCATTGGCCATCCCGAGAAATTCTTCGCCACCCTGCGCAGCCTTGGCGCCGAACTCGTGCGCGCCGAGGCGCTCGAGGATCACCAGCCCTTTACCCCGCAACTGCTGACCCGGCTGGAGGCCGAGGCGCGGCTGACCGGTGCGCAGATGGTGACGACGGAAAAGGACGCGGCCCGGATGCCGCGCATCTTTCGGCCCAAGGTGCTGGCCCTGCCCGTCCGGCTGCAACTGGACGACGCCGCACCGCTTGAGGCGCGGCTGGCGGCGCTGGGGCTCTGAACGCAAAAACCCCGGCCAAGGCCGGGGTTTCGCAGGACTGTCCCGATCGGATCAGCCGTTCTTTTCGGCCTCGGCCAGCTTGGCATCGATGATCTTTTTCATGTCATCCCAAGGCTGGTTCTTCACCTTTTCGCCGGCGATGACAAAGGTCGGGGTGCCCTCGACCGCGTCGTCGGTGGCGTTTTTCTGGAAGGTCGCGACCAGATCGGCCACCTTCTGCTTGTCGTTCCAGCAGGCGTCCATCTGATCGGGCATCATGCCGGCCTTGGCGCCGATCTTGCGCAGGTTGGCGGCGATCCCCTCGCCATCGCTGGCCGCAAGCCAGGTCTTCTGCTCGTCAAAGATCATGTCCGAGACGGCGTAATATTTGTCATCGCCCCCGCAGCGCGCCAGAATCCCGGCCCAGAGCCCGACCGCATCGAAATAGATATCGCGCTGGATGAACTTGACCTTGCCGGTATCGATATATTCGGCCTTGAGCTTGGGCCAGCTTTCCGCGTGGAAAGCCGCGCAATGGCTGCAGGTAAAGCTGGCATATTCGACGATGGTGACCGGGGCGTCATCCTTGCCCAGAGCGATATCGGGCAGGACCTTGCCCTCGGGCATCTGCTCGGCGGGGGCGGCCTCTTGCGCAAGGGCCGGCAGCGCCGAGAAGGTCAGCGCGGCCATGGCGGCGGCGATCAGGGAACGGCGGGGCAGGATCATGGATTGGCCTTTCGGTCGTTGATGTCCCGGCGGGACAGAATGTTCAGCGCAAGCTGCCGCATGGCGGCCGAAAGCGCGGGGTTGTCAAAGCCCTGGGCGATGTCCTCGGCCTGTGCGATCCGGACCGGATCGGGCGGCGCGGGGGCGCGGCGCGGGCCGGCAGCGAAAGGGGTCTGGCCCTCGGCAAAGCCAAGGGGCGCGGTCTGGGTCAGCACGATCCGCGCCACGGCATTGAAGCCGTAGCAGGCATTCACCTTTTCGCGGATCATTGGCAGCTGCATCTCGATCATGGGCGCGCGGGGGCCGGACACCAGAAGCGTCAGCGTGGCGCCGAAACCCTTGCCATGGCTGATCTTGACCGGACGGGCATGGGCGGCGATCTCGGGGCCGACCACCTCGTCCCAATGGGTCAGCAGCCGCGCCACCGCAAAGCCCCGGCTTTCGCCGGCCACGCGCACCCGCTGCGCCAGAAGCTGCGCGGCGGTCTCGAAACCACGCATCCGGCGTCGGGCTTGAGCATCGGCTTTGTTCTGGGCCATCCTGTCCGACCTGTTTACTGTGCCATGCAGTCTGGACCGCTCTGCGCCCGGACGCCAGAGAGCGAGGGCTGAAAATTGCGTGACCCGCAGGTGATCGAGGCAAAACTTCTGGGCTGGTATGACCGCCATGCCCGGGTTCTGCCCTGGCGCACGCCGCCCGGCCATGGCCGGAGCGATCCCTATCGCGTCTGGCTGTCCGAGGTGATGCTGCAGCAGACCACCGTCGCGGCGGTAAAAACCTATTTCGAACGCTTCACCAGCCTGTGGCCGACCGTCCAGGACCTTGCCGCAGCCGAGGACGCGCGGGTGATGGCCGAATGGGCGGGGCTTGGCTATTACGCCCGCGCCCGCAACCTGATCGCCTGCGCCCGCGCGGTCGCCGCGATCGGCGCATTTCCCGACACCCGCGAGGAGCTGGCCGCCCTGCCCGGCATCGGCCCCTATACCTCGGCCGCCATCGCCGCCATCGCCTTTGACCGCGCGGAAACCGTGGTCGATGGCAATGTCGAGCGGGTCACCGCCCGACTGTTCGCCATCGAGACGCCCCTGCCCGCCGCCAAGCCCGAACTGGTGGCGCGGGCCTCACGGCTGACGCCCGCGCACCGCCCCGGCGATTTCGCCCAGGCCATGATGGATCTGGGCGCGACGATCTGCACCCCTCGCAGCCCCGCCTGCGGCATCTGCCCGCTGATCGAGGACTGCGCCGCCCGCGCGCGGGGCATCGCCGCCGAGTTGCCACACAAGGCCCCGAAAAAGCCCAAACCCCAGCGGCAAGGGCAGGTCTGGATCGGCTTCAGCCATGATGCGGTGCTGGTCGAGACCCGGCCCGACAAGGGCCTTTTGGGCGGCACGCTGGCCTTTCCCTCGAGCGGCTGGGACGGGTCGGAAATGGCCCCACCCGCCGCCGCCGACTGGCAGGAGGTCGGCGTGGTGCGCCATGTCTTTACCCATTTTGCGCTGGACCTGACGGTTTTCGCGGCGCGGATCGACGGCACGCCCCGGCGCGGCCGGCTTGCGCCGCTGTCCGGATTCGATCCGGCCGCCCTGCCCGGCCTGATGCGCAAGGCCTGGGCGCTGGCCCGGCCCTCCACGCCACAACCCGCCACAGCAGGCCGGGGCGCGACATGAGGTCACTATAGTCAGCGCCGAACAAACCCGTCATAGTTGCGCCATTCCAACAGCGCGGCCACGTTATCCCATGCAAACTCCCTTACGTTCCCGCTTTATCAATGCCTTGCCCTTCTGGCTGTCTCTGGGGATGATCCCGCTGGCGGCCATTGCCGTGGTCAAGGGCGGCTACTGGTTCATGCTGCTGCCCAGCTATGCATGGTATATCACCACCATCCTCGACAAGCTGATCGGCCTGAATCAGGAAAACCCCGATACCGAGACGCCGGAAAGCCAGCTTTTCTGGTATCGCGCCATCACCATCATCTGGTTCCCCTTGCAGGCCGCGACCATCTTTGGCGCCATCTGGTATGTGACGCGCAGCGACTATTCATTCCTGGAACAGCTGGGCCTGTTCTGGGGGCTTGGCATCGTCTCGGGCACCATCGGCATCGTCTATGCCCATGAGCTGATGCACCAGAAAAACGCGCTTGAGCGCTGGCTGGCCGATCTGCTGATGAACTCGACCCTTTACGGCCATTTCCGGTCCGAGCATCTGCTGGTCCATCACAGCTGGGTGGCGACGCCGCGTGATCTGGTGTCGGCGCGCTATGGGCAGGGCTTTTGGCATTATTTCTGGGCCGTGCTGACCAAGGGGCCGGGCAGCGCCTGGCAGGCCGAGACGCGCAAGCTGGCGCGCGCCGGCCGCAAGCCTCTGGATCGCAGCAACCCCTTTTGGCGCTATGCGGCGCTGCAACTGGCCATGCTGGCCTTCGCCGTCGCGATCGGTGGCTGGCAGGGGCTCTTGCTATTCATGTGGCAGGCGCTGGTCGCGGTCTGGCAGCTTGAGCTGACCAATTATGTCGAGCATTACGGCCTGACCCGCAAACATCTCGGCGAGGGCCGCTATGAGCATGTGCAGCCCCGCCATAGCTGGAATTCCAGCCATACTGTCACCAACTGGCTGATGATCAACCTGCAGCGCCATTCCGACCACCATTACAAGCCCGACCGGCGCTTCCCCCTGCTGCAGACCTATGATCAGGACGAGGCCCCGCAACTGCCCGCCGGCTATCCGCTGATGGCGACGGTGGCGCTGGTGCCCTCGGTCTGGCGGCGCTGGATGAACCCGCGCGTGCGCGCCTGGCGCAAGCAGTTCTACCCCGAGATCAAGGATTGGAGCGCCTATGACAAGGGCGCGAACCCCATGCCCCGCAACGCCCTATAGCACGGCGAGGCTTCGGGCGATCAGATCCGCCTGCACCGCGCCATAGGCCGGATTGGCGTGACCGAAATCGCTGACCTCATGGCGCACGTCGCGGCGCGGCTGCATGCGGATCGCGCCGCGGATCCATTCCGGCGCGGTAAAAACCTCTTCGACGATAGTCTCGGCGGGTTGCGACAGATAGGTCGCGCCCGATCCCAGCGTCTCGTGCAGAATGCGCAGGTAACGCGCATGAAAGGCCGCCGCATCGCCGCGATCGGCCATGGAGATATAGTCGTCGAAGCGCTGCGGATCCTGCCAGCAATCGGCCGAGGGGAAAACCTCGTCCATGAAAAGCACTGGCCCCCGCCCGGCCAGAAGCCGGATCGCGTGCAGCCCCGCCGAGTTCTCGACGCGCCTGCGGATCATCGCATCCATGAGCCCGGTCGAGACAGGCTGGCAGGCCTCGCCGCGCATGACCGAGGGGAAATCGAGGCTGCGATGGGTGATCTGCAGCGGCATGAGCGAAAAGAAATTCAGCCCGCCGATCACCACGAAGGCGTCAAACCCCTGCAAGGGCAGTTCCGTCAGGTCATTGTAATATTCCATGTCGTAGCGGGCCTTGTCGCCACGGGCCACCAGACGGCCATCCTCAAGCACCAGCGTGTTCAGCGAGGCGCCGGGCATGGCCAGCACCGAGACCCGCATATCCGGCCAGCGCCCCGGATCGTCGCGCAGCGCGATACGCGGCGCCGCCGTGTAGGAATTGCCCAGAAACAACACCCTGCGCGCAGTCATTTGCGCTTTGCCTCCAGCAGGATTTCCTCGCAGATCAGATCCTCGGCCATCTCGGCGTCGCTGCGGCCGACCGCATCTGGTTGCGGCCGCGCCTGCCGGCGCAAGCCATGGGCGGCCAGAAAGACCGTCATCACCGCCTGCACGCCCGGGGCCGTGACCTCGCGCAGGTTCGGGTGGAAAAAGCCGCCCTTGGCCGCGGGATTGGTGACGATCTCATAGGCCGGAAAATAATCCACATCGTCATGAAGCTCCGCGAACTCATCGGCCGCCGCGCGCAGAACCGCCTTTGAGCGCGTGCTGGCCGCCAGCACATGCCCGCCCGAGGCCGTCGCCGTCAGCGGCACCGGCGAGACGGTCAGCACCATCCGCATCGCCGGGTTGAATTCATGGAGCAGCGCCCGCGCGCGCTCCAGATCAGCCAGCACCTCGGCATGGCGCAGGTTCAGGAACTGATGGCGGGCGGGATCGAAGGCACCGGCGACGACGCCCGGACAGGTCGGATAGACACGCCCGCTTTTCCGGTCGGCCCAGCACTCGGTCAGCCCCAGCGTGAAGATGAAGCAGCTTGTGGCCGCAAACAGCCCGCAGAGCGCCCTCAGGTGGTCCAGCCGCAGCGCCCGCACCTCCTCGACCGAGACAAAGCCCCCGGGCTCGATCGTCGGGCGCAGCGCGTCATGAAAACGCCCGGCGCGGGGCCAGATCGCCGTCGGATCGACATGGCCGGCCTGCGCGTCCGCGATCAGCTGCGCCAGTTGCCGCGCGGTATAGATATTGCCGTAGCGCCCCGAATAGATACCAAAGCCGTAAGCCCGCGCCACCGGATCCGGACAGGCCAGCGGCGGCGGCTCGGCATCCAGAACATTCATGCCGGCGTCGCGCAGGGCGCGCCCGACATGCTGGGCAAAGCAACTGCCGGCAGTGGCGATCCCGGCATCGCGGTCCAGCGGAAACTTCGGGCGGTAAAGATTCAACGGCGCGGCCGGGTCCGCATCGGCGACGCCCGCCCGCCAAAAGGCCGTTTCCGGCAGATTCAGATAGGGATGGCTCATACCCGCCGATACCATATTACCCACATCATCAAAAAGGCCCCGCCCGGCGGCATCACCGCTGGGGCGGGGCAAGGCGGTCCCGGCCGCGCCAGAGCTCGCTTCGCGCCGGAACCTGGCGAAACTCAGTTCGGACGGCCCTCGTCGGCCTCCATCTCGGCGCGGATCTGCTGGCGCAGGATGTCGATGGGCACCATCCGCCCCTCGCGCCGGAAGTGCCAATAGGTCCAGCCATTGCAGCTTGGCGCGCCTTCCAGCGCCGCGCCGACCTGATGGATCGAGCCCTTGACGTCATTGCCGATCAGGCTGCCATCGGCGCGAACCTTGGCCTTGTGGCGGCTGTTCATCGAGAAAAGCTCTTCGCCCGGCCGCAGCATGCCGCGCTCGATCACCTGTCCAAAGGGCACGCGCGGCTCGGCGCGCTTGGCTTTGGTGGTCGAGATCGCCTCGCTGTCGAATTTTCGGATGCGCGCGATGCGCTTTTCGGCAACCTCGCGGTAAGCCGCCTCGCGCTCGATGCCGATGAAGTCGCGGCCCAGCATCTTGGCCACCGCGCCGGTGGTGCCGGTGCCAAAGAACGGATCCAGCACCACGTCGCCCGGGTTGGTCGAGCCAACAAGGACGCGATGCAAGAGCGCCTCGGGCTTCTGGGTCGGATGGGCCTTGGCGCCACCCTCATCCTTCAGCCGCTCGCCGCCGGTGCAGATCGGCAGCACCCAGTCCGAGCGCATCTGCACGCCTTCATTCAGCGATTTCAGCGCCTCATAGTTGAAGGTGTATTTCGCACCTTCAGATTTGCTCGCCCAGATCATCGTCTCATGGGCGTTGGTCAGGCGCTTGCCGCGGAAATTCGGCATCGGGTTGGCTTTGCGCCAGACCACGTCATTCAGGATCCAGAAGCCCTGATTCTGCAGCTCGGCGCCCACGCGGAAAATGTTGTGATAGCTGCCGATGACCCAGATCGCCCCGTCCGGCTTGAGGATGCGGCGCGCCGCCGCCATCCAGTCGCGGGTAAAGCGGTCATAGGCGGCGAAACCGGAAAACTGGTCCCAGTGATCGTCCACCGCATCGACCTTGGAATTGTCCGGCCGGTGCAGATCGCCCTTCAGCTGCAGGTTATAGGGCGGGTCGGCAAAGATCAGGTCGACGCTGTTTTCGGGCAGCGCATTCATGATCTCGATGCAGTCGCCCGCAAGGATCTGGTTAAGCGGTAGCGGTCGCGCAATCGCGCGGGATTTCGTGTCAAGCTTCGTCATCACTGCCTCGGGTTTCGGCTATTTGGTTGCCGATTTGATTTGCCCAATGATGATTCAGACCCGATTCGCCGTCAATTTCTTTTTTGAATCAATGCCTTGCTGTTCACTCTTTACACAAGATATTGTGGACCGGCTTAAAGCTGCGCCTATGATATGGGGTCACCCCCAAATCTAGCAGCGCCTGCCTGTGCGCCTTGGTCGGGTATCCGGCATTCACCTCCCAGCCATAGCCGGGGTGCTGTTGCGCCAAATCCACCATGATGCGGTCACGCAACAGTTTCGCCACCAGCGAGGCCGCGGCAATCGACAGCGACCGGGCATCGCCCTTGACCACGGCCTGCCCCGGCATGGGCAGATCGCGGGGCAGCAGATTGCCGTCGACCAGCGCCAGATCGGGACGCTGGCGCAGCCCGGCCAGCGCCCGGCACATCGCCAGATGTGAGGCGCGCAGGATATTCAGCGCGTCGATCTCCTCGACGCTGGCATGACCGACCGCCCAGTCGCAGCCCGCCATGATCTCCTGCGCCAGAATTTCCCGACGTTTCGGCGATAATTTCTTGGAATCGTTGATCCCTTCAGGAATACGGCCGATCTCCAGAATGACCGCCGCCGCCGTCACCGGCCCGGCCAGGGGTCCGCGCCCGACCTCATCGACCCCGGCGATGACCCGCGCGCCCGCCCGCAGCGCCGCCTCCTCCAGCGCGTAATCCGGCGCGCTCATGCCTCGATGGTGACCGAAGGAATGACGACCTCTTCCAGGTTCACGCCGCCCCCTTCGCGATCCACGACCATGAAATCGGCCGCACGGTCCAGCGGCGTCAGTACCCCGTGCCAGACCCCGGCGCGCAGGTTCACGCCCATGCCCGCAGGCACCAGAAACGCAATCGGCGCCCCCGGACGCCCGCCCTCATCCGGCGCCACGACCGACAGCCATGGATCCGGCCCCAGCGGCATGAACGCCTGCGAACCCAGCGGATGCCGCTCCAGCAGCGCGCAGTCATAGGGCAGGCTCACCGGCTCCGACCGGAATATGGAAATGATCGCCTCGCCCCCGCCACGCTCGACGGTGGCCAGCGCGTGATGGCGCTCGCAGCGCCCGGCATTGATCATCTTGCTCGCCTGCGCCCGCACCGCCAACAGCTCACCAAAGGGCGCGAATTCCTCGGCCGAGATCGGCCTGATCGTGATTTTCTTCATTTTCTTTCATGTCCAAATATCCCGGGGGTCCGGGGGCAGCGCCCCCGGGGCCGGGATCACAACCGTTCCATACGCGGCAAAAAGATCGTCAACAGCCCCATCAGCGGCAGATAGGCGCAGATCTGATAGACATATTCGATCCCGCGTGCATCGGCGATCACCCCCAGCACGGCGGCGGCAATCCCACCCATGCCAAAGGCAAAGCCAAAGAAAATGCCGGCGATCAGCCCGGTCCGCCCCGGCACCAGCTCTTGCGCAAACACCACGATCGCCGGAAAGGCCGAGGCGAGGATCAACCCGATCACCACCGTCAGCACCCCGGTCGCGGCCAGCCCGACATGCGGCAACGCCAGCGTGAAGGGCAAAATCCCCAGAATCGAGAACCAGATCACCTTCAGCGGCCCGATCTTGTCGCCGACCAGCCCGCCCAGCATGACGCCCCCGGCCATGCCGCCCAGAAACAGGAACAGCATCAACTGCGCCTGCTGGGTGGTCAGATCGAACTTCTCGATCAGGAAAAAGGTGTAATAGCTGGAAATGCTGGCCGTATAGATGTTCTTGGTAAAGGTCAGCAGCGCCAGCACCACGATGGCCATGGCCACCCGCTGCCGCGAAAAGGGCGAGGGCGCCACAGGCTTGTGCCCCCCGGCGCGACGCCGCCCCTCGGCCCAGGTTCCGACCCGCCACAGGATGGCCGAGCCCAGCATCGCCGCCACCGAGAAGATCGCAACCGAAGGCCGCCCCAGCGGCACCACGATGAACGCGGCCAACAACGGCCCCAGCGCGGTGCCGAAATTCCCGCCCAGCTGGAACAGCGACTGCGCCGTCCCGAACCGCCCGCCCGACGCGATCCGCGCCACGCGCGAGCTTTCGGGATGAAACACCGCCGAGCCGATGCCGATCAGCATCGCACCGGTCAGCAGCACCCAATATTCATGCGCAAGCGCCAGCAGCAGCACCCCGAAAAAGGTCGAGCCCATCCCCACCGACAGCGAGCGCGGCATCGGCTTCTTGTCGGTGATCATCCCCACCACCGGCTGCAACAGCGAGGCCGTCACCTGAAAGGCAAAGGTCATCAGCCCGATCTGCCAATAGGACAGCGTGAATTCCTGCTGCAGCAACGGATAGATCGCCGCCAGCATCGATTGCATGATGTCGTTGATCATATGGCACAGGCTGATGGCGATCAGCACGTTCCAGGCCGTGGCAGACGCTGCCTGCTCACGGAAAGTTGCAGCTTCCGTCACGGACTCACCTCATCTGATTACCTCCGGGTTCTCGGACCGGGATGGCTGAAAGTCAACCAATCGCGGCCGATGATGGCGCAAACGGCGACAGGCTTTTGGCTCCCGCGGACAAGATTGTTTCAAACTGAACCGTCGAGTTTACTTCCTCGCGCCACTGATGCATATTCGCCTGAACCGGCCACGGCCCGTAGCCGCAACCGACCATCTCGCTTAGTCGCTTGAAATAAGTTCGAAAAATCATGGAATTCAACACACACGTCATGCAGGCGCTGTATCCCCAGGAACAGGTGCGAAAGCGCCGCAACATGACATGGCAATTCGTGCAGGAGGATGTGCTGGCGCGCATCCAGAACGGCACCTGGCCCGCCGGTGAGCTGATTCCCACCGAAACCGAACTGGCGGCCGAATACGGCTGCGCCCGCGCGACCGTCAACCGCGCGCTGCAGGTTTTGGCCGATAGCGGCATTCTGGAACGGCGCCGCAAGGTCGGCACCCGCGTCGTCGCCCATCCGAATGTGCAGGCCGTGCGCTTTCTTCTGCGCCGCGAGATCGAGGCGGTCGGCAAGGTCTATGGCTATCGCATGCTGGACTTCGCCGAGATGGCGCCCCCGTCCGAGATCGCGCAGGCCATGCTTTTGCGGGCCGAGGACAAGCTCTTGCGCACCCGCGCCCGCTTTACCGCCAGCGGCCAGCCCTATTGCTGCGAAGAGCGCTGGATCAATCACTTCGCCACCCCCGGCCTGACGAAAGAGGCGCTGAACCAGATCAGCCCCTGCGAATGGATGCTGGGCCATATCCCGATCAACCGCGCCAATATGTCGATGGGCGCCACCGATGCCGGCAAGGGCTTCGTGGCCGAGGCGCTTGGCGTCACGCCCTCCGATCCGGTGCTTCTGGTCGAGCGGCTGGACTGGCTGGACAATATGCCGATTTCATTGACACGGCGTTATTTTCCGCGCGGGCATCGCTTCTCGGCAACGCTTTAGGACAAGCTCAAGGCGAATTGACCCCGGATCGCTTGCCTTGGGCGACAAAGAGCGCCAGAATC